>DBHI01000013.1 GCA_002296125.1 Anaerolineales bacterium UBA832
ATATAACATTAGTACAAAATTTAGCGCCAACAACGAAGAGTTATCTAACTAGAAAAACTATGATTGACTATGCAACTTATGCGCGCTTCAATAGAAAATTGGATTTAGGATGAATCAAGAAAAGCAAGTGTATATTTCCAGTGTGGGTTTTACCAATGTAGGTGAACATTGGAATGAGTCAATAGCACAGTTAGCCATGTCAGCTATTACTGATGTATTGGATGGGACTTCAATTGATCAATTTGATCATATTTTTGTTGGCAATATGATGTCATCAGTAATTTCTCAGCAGCACAATGTGGGATCATTTATTGCTGACTATTGTGGCTTCAATGGTGTACCAGTAGTTACGATAGAATCGGCTGGTTCTTCTGGAGCAACAGCATTTCATCAGGCAGTGTTATCTATTTTGAGTGGTCAAATTAATACTGCACTTGTTTTGGGAGTTGAGAAAATGACAGATTCAATAGGTTCATCAATTTATGATGTAATGTCTGTTGGATCAGATAATGATTGGGAGTTATTTCATGGAGTTACATTATCTGGTATAGCTGGTCTAATAATGAGAAGATACATGTATCAACATAACATATCTAACGAACTTTTTGCTAATTTCTCTATTAATGCCCATAACAATGGTGCAAACAATTCTAATGCAATGTTTCGTAACAAGATAAATTTGGAGCGTTATTTGCAAGCTAACATAGTAGCTTCTCCAATGAATATTTTGGATTGTGCTCCTGATGCTGATGGTGCGTGTGCTATTGTACTTACAAACGAGTGTATAGAATTTTCTCCTGGAAATCATATTCGCGTGGCAGCTTCAAATATGTCAAATAGTGTTTTACCATTACATGATAGAAGTGATATCTTGATTTTTGATGCTGCTCATAATTCAGCTAATATGGCATATCATCAGGCGGGTATTAATGCTGCACAAGTGGATGTTGCAGAGATATATGACCAGTTTAGCATATATGCTGCTATGTCATTAGAAGCATGTGGTTTTGTTCAGGAAGGAAATGGTGTGGATCTAGCAAATCAAGGAGGTATTGATATAAATGGGGTAATTCCTATTTCGACTTTTGGAGGATTAAAGTCTCGTGGAAATCCTGGAGGTGCAACCGGTGTTTATCAGATTGCCGAGATAGCTTTGCAGCTCGCAGGGTTAGCAGGTGTTAATCAGGTAAGAGATCCTCAATGGGCATTAGCCCAATGTTTAGGTAGTAGTGGTGGTACAGCAGTTACTCACATTTTGGAAAAAATCAATATTAAATAGTTATACAAGATTTATTGGTAGATAGAAAGTTGTTGATTTATGTTTTGCGGCTCACATATATAAGGAAATAGTAAAGAAATGCAAATTGCTAAAGATTGGCGCATTCAAAGGCATAGATATAGTTTAATTGGAACAGAATGTGTTTCTTGTGGTTTACATATGTTTCCACCAAGGGAAGTTTGTTTACAATGCACAAGTCATGATATGAAAGAATATTATTTTTCTGGTAATGGAGTAATATATTCGTTTTCTCAATTGTTTATTCCAGCTTTAGAACATGTTGAAAATACCCCTTATATCATTGCATTGGTAAGTTTAGATGAAGGACCACTGGTTGTTGCTCAATTGACTGATGTTGATTATGGTGATGTTGAGATTAACATGCCAGTTGAGATGGTAACACGTAAATTGAGTTCTGATGGTCAGAAAGGTATTATTAGATATGCATACAAATTTCGACCGAAATTATTGTGTTAACAGCTATGATGTTTTTATATTCCATATGATTTCTTGACACTATAATTTAAAGCTAGTAAAATTTCTTATAATTGCCGGCATGTATTTTAAGTAAGAAGTTGTATTTGAGCTCAGATTTTGCCGGAAAGGAGTCTACAAAATATGTATAATAGAATTATATTAGCTGGTAATTTGGGTAGAGATCCTGAACTACGTTATACTCCGAGTGGTCAGGCAGTAGCCAATTTGAGTGTTGCAACCAACGAAAAATGGCGTGATAGGGAAGGCAATAATCAAGAACGTACAGTATGGTGGCGGGTTTCAGTTTGGGGGAACCAAGCAGAAACTTGTAATCAGTATTTAAGTAAGGGTCGTCAAGTATTGGTTGAAGGCAGGATGAACTGTGATGACAGTGGAAATCCTCGTACATTTCAACGTAAAGATGGTACTTGGGGAGCCACATATGAGGTTACAGCTCAGGTAGTTAGATTCTTAGGTGGACGATCACAGCAGGGAGATTCTAGTGAAATACGTGCTGATGATTTTGATGATTCAGTACCGCCTATGACCGAAGAAGATATTCCTTTTTAAGTTACCTAATGAGTAGTTTATTGATGGTTTTGATTAATGTAGCTGTTGATATTTCTAATAAGCTATATTAAATATATAGAGTTTTAAGGGATTTGACTCTTTATGTGTATTTTAATGGTTGTTGATAGGCATAATGAAAGACAATAAATTATTTTCACAGGAAATGTCTAAGTTGTTTGATATAGGTGATCAAATCCGTGAGTCGTTGTCT
>DBHI01000048.1:0-18199 GCA_002296125.1 Anaerolineales bacterium UBA832
ACTCCTGGTCATGCAGCTTTTACTTCTATGCGGGCTAGAGGAGCACAGTCTACAGATATTGTGGTTTTAGTGGTAGCGGCTGATGATGGAGTTATGCCTCAAACTAAAGAGGCAATTGCTCACGCAAAAGCTGCTGATGTCCCAATAATAGTTGCATTGAATAAGATAGATGTAAATACTGCAAATGTTGACTTGGTTAAACAGCAACTTTCCGAATCTGGTTTGATACCAGATGAATGGGATGGTGACACTATGGTGATTCCTGTATCAGCTAAGGAAAATATGGGTATAGATGATCTTTTGCAAGCTATCTTGTTAATTAGTGACGATATTTCTATCAATGCTAACCCTAATACGAAAGGTTCTGGAGTAGTGATAGAGTCACAAATCGATAAGAACAGAGGTGTGGTGGCTACTTTATTAGTCCAAAATGGTACTTTAAACAAAGGTGATATAGTTGTAGTGGGTGAGACCTGGGGTAGGATGCGAGCTATGTTTTCTGACAGTGGTGAATCCATGGAAAGTGCACTCCCATCGAGTCCTGTAGAGGTAATGGGATTGGATGATGTTCCTCGTGCTGGCGATATGTTTAGGACAGTTGATACTGTGCGAGAAGCTAGGACATATGCATCAGATGTATTGAAAGACCCAGGAGATACTGTTGGTTCATCTTCTATGGTTGATTTGGAGAATATTTTTGCTCAGTTTGAGTCAGGTAATGTACAAGAATTAAATTTGATTGTTAAGGTTGATGTGCAAGGGTCCTTAGATCCTGTAATTGAATCAATTCAACAGCTCGAGACTGAAGATCTAAAAGTGCGATTGTTACATACTGAATTGGGTAATATTAATGAAAATGATATATTATTGGCAGTAGCTTCACGTGCTATAGTAATTGGCTTTAATGTTGTTCCAGATGGATCAGCAATTAGATTAGCTAATGAGAAAGGTGTATCAATTCGTGAATATCAAGTTATATACAAATTAATAGAAGATGTCGAGAAGGCACTACAAGGCCTTCTAGATCCTGAATTGACAGAGGTTATTGTTGGTGAAGCTGAAATACGCGAGGTATTTAAGATTTCTAAGGTAGGTCGTATTGCAGGATGTTATATGCGATCAGGAGAATTCCGTCGTAAAGCTAAAGCAAAGGTTGTTCGTGATGGTGTTATCATCCATGAAGGAGGAATATCATCTTTGAAGCATGTAAAGAATGATGTTAATGAGGTACGAAAAGGATTTGAGTGCGGGATTGGTTTGGCGGGTTTTCAAGATTTTCAAGTCGGGGATGCACTTCAGTGTTATATTGTTGAAGAGGTTAGATAAATAATATGGGTCGTGCGAAGGGTATTGCCCAGAAACGTGTTTCTGAAAAATTGTATCTATCTATAGCTTCTTTGATAAATAATGGAATGAATGATCGTAGATTGCAACTAGTAACTGTTACACATGTTACAGTAGATAAGGAGCTTGAACATGCTAATGTTTGGGTGTGTGCACCATCATTGGGTGAGGATCGTAGTGAGGAAGTTTTAGGTGTTTTAGATAAGGCATCTGGTTTTATCAGGCACGAACTTGCATCTCGACTTAAAATTCGGCGTATTCCTCAGCTCCATTTTGTGTGGGATTTTACACCTGATAGAGCCGCACAAGTTGAACAACTTATAGATGATGTAATTTCTTCGAATGAGCACAGATAGCAAAAAAGAAATACTTAAAGCTAAAGAATGGTTATTTAGAGCAGATCACGTTTGTGTTTTAAGCCATGAGAGTCCCGATGGGGATGCAGTAGGATCCGCATTAGGTATTTCGTGGGCATTACGTTCCATTGGTAAAAAAGTGACAACATCATTGTCAGATGATGTGCCTGCACGATTTTCTTTTTTGCCAGGTAGTATGGATGTTAAAGATTTTGTGCCAGTTGATGCAGACATGGTAGTTGCTGTTGATGCTGCTGATTGGGATAGATTAGGTCCTATAGTGAATAATTTGGCTGCACCTATAGATATAAATATTGACCATCACATTAGTAATAGTAAATTTGCTCATATTAATCTTGTTGATACTCAAGCTTCTGCTACAGCTGAATATTTGACTAACTTAGTGAAATTGTTTGGTTTGAATATTGATGATAGAGTGGCTCAGTGTTTGTTGACTGGTATAGTAACAGATACTATTGGTTTTAGAACTACCAGTACCAGTACCAGTACTTTGTTGGCTGCAGAAGAGTTAATGCATTATGATGTCAATTTGCATAAAATTAGTCGTCAGACATTGCATTGTCGTTCTTATGAGGCTACCAAGTTGTGGGGATATGCCTTATCCAGGGTTAGTTTTAAAGATGGACTAACTTGGACTGAAGTGACACTTGCCGATAAGTTGGAAGCTGGATATACCGCAAAAGGTGATGCAGATATTGTGTCACAAATGACTGCAATTGATGGGGCGGAAGTATCAGTAGTATTTGTTGAACGAAGAAATTCTGAAATCAAAATTAGTTGGAGGTCGGTAAAAGGAGTGGATGTTGCTGCCATTGCCAAGACATTTGGTGGCGGTGGACATCAGGCTGCTGCGGGAGCTAATATGTATGGAACTGATTTGGAAAGAGCTAAAGACATTGTTTTGCAGAGAACTCGTGAAGCAATGGACAATTATCAGAGTTAGATTATTGATTATCAATAGTATATTGGGCTGGGAAAGATTATTTTATGAATGGATGGCTACTTGTTGATAAGCCAACTGGTGCAACTTCTCATACCATAGTTGATAAAGTGAGAAGTCTTATTGATGGTTGTCGTATAGGTCATACAGGAACATTGGACCCGTTTGCTACTGGTTTGTTGGTGCTTGGTATAGGTCATGCTACTCGGCTGAGCGAATATGTGATTAAGCAATCCAAGAAATATACTGCGGTAGTTAGACTTGGTCAGACGACTACTACTTATGATATTGATGGTGAGATTATTGATGAAAAGTCAGTGAATATTAACATGTTGGATATCAATAATGCTTTAGTTAAGTTCCAGGGATCTGTCCAACAAATACCTCCTATTTATTCTGCAATTAAAATAAATGGAGAGCGTGCTTATAAATTGGCTCGAGCTGGAAAGGCAGTAAAAATGAAATCTAGACTTGTGCATATTTATCAGATTAATTTAATTAATTATAATATGCCTGATGTTATGTTGGAGATTTCTTGTTCGTCAGGAACATATGTGCGTTCTATAGCTCATGATTTAGGTCAGGTACTTGGTTGTGGTGCACATCTTTTGTCTTTATGTCGAAACCAGTTGGGTGGGTTGCAGTTGAATAATGCATATACCATGGATCAAATTTCTGAAGCCTCGAGTAATGAATCTATTAATTCTATGCTAATTGCTGCTGGAGATGCACTTCCTAACTGGAAATCATTAGTAGTGGATGAAGATACTAAGAAAAATATTAGACATGGTAATTCGTTTAAGTGTTCGCATAGTGTGACTTCAGATTTGGCTCTTGCTTACGATAAGTCAGGTGAGTTGATTGCTGTAGTTGAAGGTCAACCTGATTTTGGAAATTGGCAACCTCGCAAGGTGTTTTTGAAGCAATGACACATTTATATTCTCTTTCTGAAGTTAGAGTTACAGAACCTACAGTATTAGCAATAGGTGTTTTTGATGGTGTGCATGTAGGTCATCAGGCCCTTCTAAAAGATATGGTTCGATACTCTATAAAACATAGTTGTCCATCAGTGGTGGTTACATATTATCCTAGCCCATCAGTTGTTTTAGGAAAACATGATGATGTTTCATATATAAATCACCCTGACGAAAAAGCTATGTTACTTGAGGAGTTAGGAATTGATTTTGTTGTGACGATAGAATTTAATCGTAATTTAGCTAATGTGACTCCAGAAAATTATATGCTTCAATTGAAAAATCAACTTAAATTTAAGCATTTATGGTGTAGTGACAATTTTGCGTTTGGTAATAATCGTGAGGGAAACATTGATTGGTTGAAGGATAATTCTGGTAGGTTTGGATTTCATGTTATGGTGACTAATCCTGTGTATGATTCAGGTTCCATTATTTCTAGTAGTCGAGTTAGAAATCATATTGTTTTTGGAGAAGTGCGTGAAGCATCTCTTTGTTTAGGTAGACCATTAAGAATACCGGGTGTTGTCATAAAAGGATTAGGTAGAGGTAATATTATTGGTTATCCAACTGCTAACTTGTCGATTTGGAAAAATAGAGCATATCCTAGTAAAGGTGTATATTTAGCTTATGCAATTGTGGACGATATACGTTATCCAGCGGTTGTTAATGTTGGAACACGACCAACCTTTGATGATAAAAGTAATCGTACAGTAATTGAAGCTCATCTTATTGACTACTCAGATAATCTATATAATAAAGAGATTGTTTTAGAATTTGTGGAACGTTTGAGAGATGAAAGGAAGTTTGATAACGTCGATAATTTAGTTTCGCAGATCAATAGAGATATTTTGGCAGCTAAGTCTAGATTATTAAAGTAGTACAATATAAACACATTAGAAGTAGAATAAGCATTGTATATTTTCATGTACAAATTATTAGTACACTCATATCTATTACTGGAGTCTATTTGAGATGAAATATGTAAAATTAATTACGGTTACACCAGACGCAGAATCCCAAATGGCATATGTTGCCAGGGTGTCTAATCCTAGCAATCAAAAGAATGATGATTTTGCTCGATTGTTGAGATATTGTATTAAGCATGGTCACTGGTCAGTGTTTGAACAAGCATATATGACATTAGAAATAAATACTACTAGGGGCATTGCCGCTCAAATTTTAAGACACAGGAGCTTCACATTTCAGGAATTTTCACAAAGGTATGCAGATGTTAATTTACTTGATGTTGATATTCCTATTCCTCATTTACGTAGGCAAGATACATCTAATCGTCAGAACAGTATCGATGATATTGAAGTTGATGATAAGAGAGAGCTTTCAGAAAAAATAGAATTACATTTTTTACATTCTAAACAATTGTACAAAGAATTATTGGATAAAGGAATTGCTAAGGAATGTGCCCGTTTTGTATTACCTCTTGCGACACCAACACGGATATATATGACTGGCTCAGTAAGGTCGTGGATTCACTATATAAATTTGAGAAGTGGTCATGGTACTCAAAAAGAACATATAATTATTGCTGATGAATGCAAAGAAATTTTTGTTCAAGAATTTCCAATATGTGCAGAAGCGTTAGGTTATTGAGTTACATATATCTGCAAAGTATTTAAATAAAAGTTTCTATTCAATTACATCATAATGTAATGGTATTGTTTCAATTTTTGTTTTTTTGGAAACTTGTATACCTTTAAGTGCTTCTTTTTTGGCGATGCTTATTTTGTTTTGATTATTAGCATATATTGTAAATAATGGGTCATTGATTTTGACATATTCGCCAATTTTTTTGTGAACAATGATACCTACAGATAGATCTATTGGATCTTCTTTGCGTTCACGTCCAGCACCTAGTATTACAGCTGCTTTACCTATATTTAATGCATTCATTTTGTTTATATAGCCTTCTTCTGTTGAAGTTACTGTTGAAATTGATTTTACTTGTGTTAGAAGTTGAGGTTTGTAAATATATTTTGTGTCTCCATTTTGAGCTTCAACTAGTTTTACGAATTCTTTAAAAGCTGAACCATCTTTCAATGTTTTTTTGGCTAATTCTGATCCTTCAGATATACTATTTGTTTTGCCTGCGAGGAATAACATGTGTCCAGCCATCTTAAGACAATGTTTTGTAAGATCTATAGGACCTTTGTTATTAAGCGTTTCTATTGCCTCCTGTATCTCCAATGAATTTCCTACTGCACAACCAAGTGGTTGATTCATGTCTGAGATGATTGCAACTGTATGACGACCACTATTTTTGCCAATAGCTACCATTAATTTTGCAAGAACCCGAGCATCTTTTAAAGTTGTCATGAACGCACCAGTCCCCGTTTTAACATCTAGTACGATTCTTTGTGCTCCTCCAGCAAGTTTTTTGCTCATGATAGAACTAGCTATTAATGCAAGGTTAGATACAGTACCAGTAACATCACGAATTTTGTATAGTTTTCCATCAGCTGGGGCAAGACTTGCAGATTGTCCTGAGATTACAATGCCAGTAGTTTTGATTTGTTCCTTAAATTGTTCAGATGTAAGTTGGATATTTAGTCCTGGTATTGCTTCAAGCTTATCGAGTGTTCCTCCACCATGTCCTAGTCCTCTACCAGATATTTTAGCAACAGGCAGTCCACAGGCACTAATAATTGGAGCTAATACTATGGTAGTTTTATCTCCTACACCTCCTGTTGAGTGTTTGTCTACAACTATGCCATCTATGACATCAGTAAGATCAAGAGAATCACCTGAATTGACCATTGCTATGGTAAGGTCAGTGGTTTCCCTGATAGACATGCCCTGAAAATAGATTGACATTAACATAGCTGATACTTGATAATCAGGAATTTCTCCCGTTGTGAAATTTTCTACGAACCAATCTATTTCTTGAGTACTTAATTCTTGACCATCTCGCTTTTTTATTATCAAATCAGTAGTACGCATGTTGTTTCCCCAGTTCTCTTTACTCAGTATAGCATTTCTAAAAGTTAGATAAAAGGTCTATAATAAACATGTACATCACTTGGAGACAACAAATTTATGATGGATTCTCAATTTATATTGTCCGGTGCTACAGTTGTTACAGCAAATGCCGATTGGGAAATATTTTTTGATGGAGCTGTTGTTGTTAATCATGATACTATAGTTGCTATAGGTACAAGTAGTGATATTAGTGAGAAGTATAAAGATATTCCCACTATTGACTATAGTGGCAAAATTATAATACCTGGATTAATTAATGCTCATACTCATGTTCCTATGTCATTGTTAAGGGGATTAGCTGATGATAAGAGACTAGATGTTTGGCTACTTGGATATATGATGCCTGTGGAAAGAGAATTTGTTACTGAAGATTTTGTTCGTACAGGCACTTTGCTTGCTTGTGCTGAGATGATTCGTTCGGGGATCACATGTTTTGCTGATATGTATTATTTTGAGGAATATGTTGCTCAAACTACGTCAGACGTGGGTATGAGAGCTTTATGTTCTCAGAGTGTTCTGAAGTTCCCTACTCCTGATGCTGCAAGTTTTGAGGATGGATTGGACAGGGCAAGGAGTTTTATTGAGCGCTGGAAAGATCACCCATTGATACTACCTTCAGTGGGCCCACATGCTCCTTATACTAGTACTAGTGAGATGTTACAGGCTTGTGCTAAGTTAGCCTTAGAATATGATGTGCCTGTTCATATACATATTGCTGAAACTGAGAAAGAAGTGATTGATAGTCGTAATGATCGAAAAATGCCTGTAGTGCCTTGGGTAAAAAAACAGAATTTATTTGAAGCAAAAGTATTAGCAGCACATTGTGTGCATTTAGATATCGGTGAGATTAGTACTTTGCATCATCATGATGTGGGTGTAGCACATTGTCCTACTAGCAATCTTAAATTAGCATCAGGAATAGCACCAATTGCTGAAATGATTGATATTGGTCTAAATGTTGGGATTGGAACTGATGGTCCTGCTTCAAACAATGATTTAGATATGTTTGAGGAAACTCGCCTTGCTGCTATTCTTGCAAAGGGTGCAACAGGTGATCCAACAGTGGTACCGGCTAAAAAGGCTTTTGCTATGGCTACTATTATGGGTGCTGCAGCATTACATATGGATGATATTACTGGTTCATTAGAAGTAGGTAAGCGAGCTGATTTAGTTGTGTTAGATTTGGAAGTTTTACATAATACACCTAATTTTAATAGGGATGATGATTCTATTTATTCTCAAATCGTCTATGTTGGTAAATCATCTGATGTGTGCGACGTGATGGTAAATGGTAAATGGTTGATGCAAGACAAGATATTAACTACAGTAGATGAGAATAAAATTGCACATGATGCAGCTGAGTACGCTAGAAATATTGATATATTTCTTCAGGAGCGAGAACAGAGCGTTCTTAGTAAATTGGTTGCAATAGGAGGTATGGAACGTCAGGAGAGTTTTGAGATACAAGCTAAGGCTCGGATTAACAATATGGATGATATCATAACTGTCCTAAATAAGGAGCCATTTGTTATTAACAAACATGTTCATTATCGTCAATATGATACTTATTTTCTGTTTGATGCTCAGAATGATGAATATCAGTTGCGTATTCGAGAAGATGAAAAGCTAGATGTTGAGAATGTGTCAGAAAGTGTGAGATATAGATTGACACTTTTAGGACCTGCAAAAGAAAAAGAATTTGCTAATTCTGTGTTATTATCGCGGTCCAGATATTGGGCACCATCCCAACATACGTTACGTTTTTATAAGGAGTATTTCATCCCCACTAATGAGTATTCAGTAGAGAAGGATAGGTTACGATGGCATATTTCTTATAAAGGGGTTGGATTTTATATAAATATCGATAACGTGCATAGTCCAGAACTAGGAGTATTTGTGGAGATCAAGAGTCGTACTTGGAGTTTGACTGATGCACAAGACAAGTCCTTGTTAATTGGTGAAATGTTGTTTGAATTTGGTATTAGCAATGATGACTTAGTTGCAGAAGATTATTTGCAATTTGCAAAATGATATATCCTAATGCTTTTGGTTAATCTTGTTTAAGTTTGTAAAGAATTTGTAATGCTTCTAAAGGACTAATGCTATCTAAATCTAACTTATCGATTATCTTTATCTTATCTTTTTCTTTGTCGGTGTTGTTATTTTCTTGAGGTAAATCTTTCTCTGGAAGTTTTGGTGAATGCGTTGAATGTTCAAGATTGATAAGTAAGTCGTAGGCATTTTCTATGATTTGTTTTGGTAAACCTGCTAATTGAGCTACATGTACACCGTACGATCGGTTTGCACCACCTGGAATGATATTGTGCGTGAACACTAATGACTCACCGGTATCTGATACAGATACATTATAATTTTTGACTCTAGATAATTTGTGTTCTAAACCAAGTAATTCGTGATAGTGTGTGGCAAATAGTGTTTTGCTACTTAATTGTGGGTTATCATGTATGTATTTGACAATTGCCCAAGCAATTGCAAGACCATCATATGTGCTTGTCCCTCTACCTATTTCATCCAAAATTAATAAGCTATTAGGAGTAGCATGATTTAATATGTTTGCAGTTTCAACCATTTCCACCATAAAAGTGGATTGTCCTGCATGAATTTCATCTTGCGCACCTATTCTTGTAAAGATTCTGTCAACTATCCCTAATTTTGCTGAATCTGCTGGTATGTAGCTTCCTATTTGAGCAAGTAGTACGCACAATGCTACTTGACGCAAAAATGTGCTTTTCCCGCTCATATTAGGTCCAGTAATGATCCATATGTTATTTTCAGCATTTAGTAGACAGTCATTTGGTACAAATCGTTCAGTATTTAATAGGTGTTGTTCAACAACAGGATGACGGGAATTCTTAATTTCTATAGAGTTGTCTGTTTGCATTTCAGGTCTGACATAATTTAGTTCAACTGCTGTTTCTGCTAATGAAGATAGTACGTCAATTTGAGCTAATGTTTGCGAGGATAATAGTAATCTGTGTGATTCTTTGGTTATTTTATTGCAAATGTCATAAAATAGATTTTTTTCGATAAGAAGCATTTGTTCTTTGGCATCAAGTACTATGGTTTCATAATGTTTTAATTCAGGTGTGATATAGCGTTCAGCATTTACCAATGTTTGTTTCCGAATGTATTCATCTGGAATGTTTTTACCACTTGATTTGCTGATTTCTATGTAATAACCAAAGACCTTGTTGAATCCAACTTTAAGAGATTTAATGCCTGTACGATTTCTTTCTTTGTCTTCAAGTTCTTCGATCCAATTTATTGCATCCCTAGATGATTCATGGATTTTATCTAGTTCCATAGACCATCCAGGTTTAATAAATCCTGGTTTGTCCATATTAATTGGTGGGTCATCAATCATAGATTGCTTAATGAGTTTTACAATATCATGACCACAGTCTATATTTTGTGACATAGATCTTATTTCTATTGAAATGAGATTTTTAATATCAGGTAAGGCGATAAGATTATTTTTTATCAGGTTCAGGGTTTGTGGATTAGCGCTCTTGTTTACTAATCTATTGATTAGTCTTTCAAGATCAGTCAATTGTTTAAGTAATTTTCGTAGTTTTTTACGCAGCATAGTATTCTCAACAAAAATTGATACGTTATTCAATCTTTCGTTGACTTTATCTAAATCTACCAACGGTTGCTGAATGTATTGATGGAGTAACCTTCCTCCCATAGGAGTGATTGTGCGGTCAATGGTATGCAGCAAGGAGGCTTGTTTTTTGCCTGCACGCAATGTTTTGGTTAATTCCAAATTCAATCGGGTAGTTTCGTCTAAAAGCATGAATTCTTTAGTATTGTATGTTGACAAACTATTCAGAAGTTCTAGCTTGTTGACTTGTGTTTCTTGCATGTAAAAGACAATTGCTCCTGCAGCGGAAATTGCTAGTGGACGATTTTTCAGACCATAACCTGCGAGAGTACTCGTCTCAGTTTGCTCCATTAGCAATTGTCTGCTATTTTTTGGATTAAATACCCAATTGGGTATAGTTGTTATATGGAAATCCATCTGATTTGTAAAATGATTGTTTGAATCAGATACTAACACTTCTGCAGGAGAGATTCTGTTAAGTTCGTTTATCAATTGATCCTTGGCATTATTGCCTGAAAATTCGGTTGCCTTAAAATAGCCAGTAGAAATATCAATGTGAGCAATTCCTATTTGATCATCTTCAAAAGATATCGCAGCTAGATAATTGTTTCTATTTTCATCCATCATTGTTGGATCTGTTAATGTACCAGGAGTATATGTACGTACTACCTTTCTTTGCATAATACCATTGTTAGGATCATTGCCTTGTTGTTCGCAGATTGCAACATGCAGACCATTGTTGAGTAGTTTTTTTAAATGGTTATCAAGAGAATGATATGGAATTCCTGCCATAGGAACTGATTCGTGTTTGGAAATTTTTCGAGATGTTAGAACAATTCCTAAAATGTCAGATATGATTTTAGCATCAGTATCAAATGTTTCATAGAAATCCCCTAACCTGAAAAACAATATAGATTTAGGATGTTTATTTTTTATATCAAGATATTGCTTTCTTATAGGTGTAATTTTTTTGTTTGTGGGCTTCATCAAGATATTGTAAGAGAAGGAAACAATATGGTCAAATATACATTTGAATTTAGAATGGTTGACAGTTGACTATAGTAGCCACATTCATATAATAATACAAGAGTTACTTGGAAAAACATGAACAAAATCAATTTAGAAATTATTGGATTAGATTGTGTTGATTGTGCCCGCACGTTGGAGAATAGTTTGTTGGGCATGTCAGATATTGATGAGTGTTCTATAGATTTTTATTCTGGTAGGTTAAATGCTGTTGGCACAATGTCAACACAGGATTTGAAGAAATATGTTTATAGTTTCGGGTATATTATAAATAGCAATTTAGATGATATATCCGAGTCAAAAACATATAGTAATATGCCAAGATTGTTTGTTTTACTGAATAATCCAAGAAATATAACTACTGTTGCAGGTATTTTGTTTATTGTTATTGCCTTTTTATTACAATTATTTACTGCTGGTCTTTCAGTTTATTTTTTTGCTTTAGGTTTTGTTGTAGGTTTGTATTTTCCAGCTAAGTCTGGTTGGACTGCATTGAAAATGGGCCGTGGAATGGATATGAATGTCTTGATGGTTTTGGCAGCTGTTGGAGCATTTATTACTGGTCAATATGGGGAAGCTGCAACAGTAATACTTTTGTTTAACATAGGTGAAAGTCTTGAAGGATTTGTTTTGGAGAAATCACGTCGAAGTATACGTGCATTGATGAAATTATCTCCGGATACAGCTAGGTTAGTTAAACAAAAATATGATTGCAAATTGCATGCGGGTAATTTATTACTAGACGGATCAGGGCATTATGACGGTGGTTTATGTCCATGGTGTGAACCAGAATATAGTATTGTAAATGTTGAAGTTTTAAATGTAGGAGATTTGATTGTAGTAGGTGAGGGTGAAAAAATTCCAATGGATGGTGTTGTTATAGAAGGTCAATCTTCAGTAAATCAAGCACCAATTACTGGAGAAAGTAGTCCTATATACAAAAAGGTGGATGATAATGTTTATGCTGGTACTGTGAACGGTGATGGCACATTAGAAATAGAAGTTAGGAATACTGTACAAAATAATACTTTGGCACGAATGATTCATTTGATAGAGGAGTCTCGTGATCAGAAAACACCTATTCAAAGAATATTAGATAGATTTGCAAATATTTATACTCCTATAGTAGTTATTTCTGCGATTATTATATCTCTTGTACCTCCTTTGGTTTTTGGGGAACCATTTTTAGATTCGGAAGGACAGGTTGGTTGGTTGTACCGTGGTTTAATGATATTGGTTATTGCATGTCCTTGTGCATTATTGATTTCAACACCAGTTACTATTATTAGTGCAATTACCTCAGCAGCTAGAGAAGGTGTCTTAATCAAAGGCGGTGCATTCTTAGAAAGTTTGGGGAAGACTAAAGTAATAGCCTTTGATAAAACAGGTACTATTACTTTAGGTAAACCCGAGTTAGAGTCTATGTTTTGTGTACATAGTAATTGCTTAGGAAATATAGATATGAGTTGTTGTTATTGTAAAAAAATGGTCATTTTAGCATCTTCTGTGGAACAATTTCATAGCCATCCATTTGCTAAATCAATTATGAGATTTGCTTATAAAAATGATCTAATATTTGAGAAGGCTGTAAATGTAGAAAAAGTTCATGGGCAAGCAATAAAAGGTTACGTAGATGATCATGAAATCATAATAGGTAGGCATGAGTATTTTGACACAAACATAGAGCATGATCATAATTTTTGTGAGAAGGTGGTTCATTATGAAAATTTAGGATATTCAGTTTGGTTAGTATCTGAAGACCAGGATTTGATAGGTTGTTTGATTTTTTCTGATTCTATACGAGAAGATATGCAAGAAGTTTTGAACGTTCTACAGGATGATTACACATGTGTTATGTTGACAGGTGATAATGATATTGTTGCTAATACAGTGGCTGAGTTATCTAATATTCAAATAGTACATGCTAATCTTCTTCCTGAGGAAAAGGTTTCTATTGTCAGAGAATTGAGACAGAATTACGGTTATGTTGTTATGGTGGGAGATGGTGTAAATGATTCTCCTGCATTAGCTGTTGCAGATGTTGGTATTGCTATGGGTGATGTTGGTACTGCACAAGCTCTGGAAACAGCGGATGTAGTCTTAATGCGTGATAGTATAGAAATGATTCCATCTCTGATACATTTGGGACAACTCAGCTTAAAGATTATAAGAGCTAATATTGTTGTATCTTTAGGATTAAAAGGTATTTTTATTTTAGCGGCTTTATTTGGTGTTTCTACTTTATGGATGGCGGTTCTAGCTGATATGGGAGCTACATTATTGGTTACTCTAAATGGAATGAGATTACTGAGAGGGGGTGTTTTTAATTCACGTAATCAGATCTCTGGGCAAGAAGTCTAACCTATTTAGATAATTTACCCTGATACCAGTTTTATTGAATGTTAAGTGGCTAATAGCTGCATTGTTAAGATGTAGCCACATATTTCTTTTGTTTGATATAGGTATATTTAATATAGATGACAACAAATGATGGTAGAAGCCTACATGTGTGACTAATATTACTTTATCATTAGTCTGTCCGTGGCGTTTGATAAGCTCTGTTTTCACTTTGTTAGCACGATTAGATATATCTTTTTGAGTTTCAATGGGTTTGTTCCACCATCCTTTGGGGTCAATTGTTTCTGGTATGATAAGTTTAGGGTATTGAGAAGCAAAATGTTCGTGGTTGGGTCCTGGTATTCCAATCCTTTTTTCTGACTTTGGATCCTGTGTGAAAAGACCACCACATTCATGTATATCTTTCCATACTATCTGAGGTATTTTGATTGCATGTGATATATATTGTGCTGTAATTATTGATCTTTGCATCAAACTGCAGTAAAGATGGGAAATGTTAAAGCCTGAAACATTTTGGTGGTCTGGTAAATAGTCTTTGACTATATTTGGGTTTTTATGCTCGTGTAGAAACTGTGCCAACAGTTTACCTTGGGTTTCTCCTTTTTGTGTCAAAGGGGGATCAGGTACCATTTTATCTATCCAATCACCTCCAATCAGTTCGTCTGGCGATTGTTTTTGATCAAGTACTTCGTTGTTTGTTGATTGACAATGTCTAATTAGAAATAATTGCATATTTTTTGACCAGTTTTTTGTAATTACTTTAGAACTCTAACCAACCATCTGAAAAACCAATTTCATATTTTCCATTTTGTTTCATTCGTATTGTTCCTATTATACTATTTCCCAGACAATATCCTGTACTTGTATATATTATTTTAGTTTTGTTCTTATGAGTGATTGTGAATGGTTTTTTCCAATCTGAAACTCCCCTAATAAAGTTGAATGCCCTTACGACCGGCCAGGTAGTAGGTATATACCAATCTTCAGATGTTGGCCATGATTGATAAGTGCCATGTCTGTTTTGTGGATGTTTTGGGAAATGGTGCTTCTGTAATGATTCTATTAGCAGATTAGACCCCAGTTTTGACAGTATTTTGTTAGATTCTTCTCCTGAGGTACCATTTTCTAATTGTATTGTAGTTTGTGAAACTATATCTCCTTCATCAAGATTGGAATTTAAATGATGTAAGGTAACTCCAAAGGTTGTTTCTCCATTACGCCATTGCCAAAATATTGGGGCAGGCCCTTTGTATTCTGGTAATATTGATGGGTGGATGTTTACTGATGCAACTTTTGCTTTAGCTATTAGTGATTCTTGTATTTTATGTGGAAAACATGATACCAGTAATAGATCGAAATCCAAATTTGTTGGTAGGTCCGATATATTCCATATTGGAATTTGATGTTTCCAGGAGATGTCTATAATGGTATTATTAAGGAGATTAATTGTACTTTTTAAAGGAATATAATTTTCAATATTTTTGTCTATAAATGCTCTATTTGGTAGTACAATACCTATTATAATTTGTTCGTGCCGCAATAGTTCCAAGAGGGGATATAGTGAGAAAGTACTATGTGTTCCAAAATATATTATTTTATAGGGGGATGATGAATGTCGAAAATTATTCATTGTGTCAAATTGGGTCGTGAGTTACCTGGTTTAGATACACAGCCTTTTCCTGGAGAATTAGGGGAGAGAATCTTGGAAAATGTGTCAGCCCAAGGATGGGAAATGTGGCGTGAGCATTCCACTTTGTTAATCAACCACTATGGCCTTAATCTGGCTGATCCAGGTGCTACAAAAATATTGGCGGAAGAAATGGAAAAATTTTTCTTTGGTGAAGATGCTGCTGTTCCTGATGAGTGGGTTCCTGAAGGTGAGGGAACAGGTGCTGGAATACCTGGAGTAGGTGGCAAGGGAGCTCCACAAGGTAAAGGTGCTCCAGGGAGAAAATAGTAATTTTTTCATTGTATTTGTTTTAATACTATATTTGGTTCAATTTCAAATTTTAATAGAGCGTGAGCCTTTCGTAGAGCTTTTTCGACTTTAATTGATGATTCTCCATATGCAAATATAAATCCCAAATATCCATCACCTTCAGGTAATGGTTCTAATGGGTAGTTTAATTTAGCTGTAATTTCTATTGATTCTATACCTTCAACTGCTTCAGCATTTTCTATACCTATGATTTTGCGTAAAAGACCTTGTTTAGGGATTGGTATCATCATTACTCCTCTACTTCTGTCATCTAGTTGTAACGACTCTATAGAAACTCCAGTAACATGTGATAAAACCAATTCCTCTAATGATATACCAGAGCCGAAATCGAGGATATTAGAACATAGACCTCCTATGGTTCTAGCTGCAACCTCTATAGGCCATACACCTCTATCATTAATTCTAAATTCTGCATGAATTGGTCCTGTTGTGAGACCCAGAGCTTTAGTAGATTTAGTTAGGGTATATTCTATGTTTTTTTGATGTTTTAATGATAGTTTGGATGGTGTCACATATATTGTTTCTTCAAAAAATGGTCCATCTAGTGGATCTGGTTTGTCAAAAATTGCCAGAATTTTTAAAGAATTGTCATATAATAATGCTTCAACTGCTACTTCTTCTCCAGGAATGTAATCTTCCACTAATATTTGCGTTCCTATTGAACGATTAAGTATTTTTGTGATTCGATTCCATGCATTGGTGAATTCTTCAGGATCGTTTGCTCTAATTACTCCTCTACTACCGTTTAATAATAAAGGTTTTAGTACACAGGGAAATGAGATTTTTTCTGCAATTTTGTTTGGAATCTCACTATTTTTAAATACTTTGAAGTTCGGATTTAGCATATCTGAGTTTTTGAGCATTTTTCTCATAATATATTTGTTTCGTGCTGCTAATGATGCTGATGGGCTGTTGTGAATGAGTCCTAGTATGGAGCAAATTTTTGCTGCAATAAGAGCAGCAGAATCATCTATAGATAAAACAGATATTACATTGTATTTTTTTGCTATAGGTAATATTTTTTTTATAGCTGTATTGGCATTGCTAAAATCTACCGATAGTGATATTGACCATTCAGCAGCAAGTTTTTCAGGTATATCAATGACCCAAATGATGTTGATTCCGATTCTTGCAGCCGCTTTTGCATATGATTGACTCCTATAAGTATTTGGGCTAGCAAGTATTATGATTGAGTGTTGATTAGTGTTTGAATTTGTTAGATGCATTTTTATGAGTTTGTGGATTTATTTCAAATCTTGTTTCATTTGCACATTGTATCTATTACCTTATGTAAGTGGATGTATAATACACTTAATTTAGTGAATTGATTATAAAGCTTCAGTCCACTTTAGACAAAACATCTATTTAGTAATATGTGTGCTATAAGTTGATGAATTAATATAAAATAGGGTTTATTGAGTTGTTATTTAGTTCTATATAGCTTGTAAGAATTTTGTTGATAGTAGTATGGAGGACGAGTTTATATGTCAAATGAGAAATATATGGAGCGAGCATTTGTTTTGGCAAATAAAGGCAAGGGTCGTACCAGTCCGAATCCTATGGTAGGTGCAGTGCTTGTTAAGGATGGTCATATAGTAGGTGAAGGATTTACAAGCCCAGCAGGAGGTCCTCATGCTGAAGTTGTGGCTATAATGGATGCGGGGGAAGATTGTAAAGGATCTACATGTTATGTGTCTTTAGAGCCATGCTCTCATTATGGTCGTACAGCTCCTTGTGCAGAAGCTTTGATTGATGCAGGCATTAAAGAAGTTTACTCTGCTATTGAAGATCCTAGTTCTAAAGTCAATGGTAAAGGTCATAGAATGCTTGAGAATGCAGGAATATCTGTGAAAGTGGGTTTGGGAAAGGAGAAGGCTTTTGAGATTAACAAACAGTGGTTTAAATATATAAATACTGGTAGGCCTTGGATAACAGCTAAGTTTGCAGTTAGTTTGGATGGTAAACTTGCGACTTCTACAGGAGAATCACAGTGGATTACCAATGAATATTCGCGTAATAGAGTACATCAAGTTAGAAATATGTCAGATGCTATTTTAGTAGGTTCAGGAACAGTTTTAGCTGACAATCCTAGACTGACCACTAGAATTAGTGATGCCAATAAGTTTATACGGAATCCATTGCGTATAGTGGTAGATAGTGCAGGTTCAGTCCCATTAGATGCGCATATTTTTGATCCAAAATTACCTGGAGATTCAGTATTAGCTACTACGGAAAAAACAGACCAATCACATTATGACGTATTGCTATCACAAGGTATATCTGTATGGGTTCTTCCTCAAGATGACAAGGGACGAGTTGATTTGGGTTCTTTGTTAGATAGGGTGGGTCAAGAGGAGATTATCACCATGTTAGTGGAGGGTGGTAGTATACTGTTAGGGTCACTGGTATCAGAGAATCTTATTGATCATATCAAGGCATTTGTTGCACCTATAATTATTGGAGGTAAATCTTCTCCTGGACCAATTGGTGATCCGGGTATTTCCAGCCTTGCTGATGTGTTGAGGTTAGATAGAATAGAAAGTGAAAATATAAAAGGTGATA
>DBHI01000048.1:18506-18882 GCA_002296125.1 Anaerolineales bacterium UBA832
GGTGATATATTAATTGAGGGTGATGTTATTCATGATTTATGAAGTTCATAAGTGTATTTAACAAAGGACACAAATGTTTACTGGATTGATAGAGGAAATTGGTACAATAGAAAAAGTTGATTACGTTAATTCGGATATAATTTTATCTATTGATGCAGATGTTGTCCTTACTGATCTTGCGATAGGAGATAGTATTGCAATAGATGGAGCTTGTCTTACCGTGATTGATAGGAAGAATAAAAGTTTTTCAGTTGGTATTGCTATGGAGACACAAGAAAAAACAAGTTTTCGAGAAGTTTGTTCTGGTGATCAGGTTAATTTAGAGAGATCATTAAGAATGGATGGTCGTCTTGGAGGACATTTTGTTCAAGGTCAT
>DBHI01000053.1 GCA_002296125.1 Anaerolineales bacterium UBA832
GGTGATGAAGGTGGGTTTGCTCCAGTACTCAATACTAATAGAGAAGCTATTGAATTAATTCTGTCAGCAATTGAAATGTCAGGGTATGTTCCAGGAGAAGAAGTGGGTCTTGCTATTGATGCAGCTGCAACTGAATTCTATGATTCGGACCAATCTAAATATTATTTACACGTTGACAATATGTGGCTAGATTCAGATGAAATGGCAAATTATTGGTTAGAATGGGTAAACAATTATCCAATTATATCAATTGAAGATGGTATGCATGAGAATGATTGGTATGGTTGGAGTAAATTGACTGATTTAATTGGTAAAAAAGTACAGATAGTAGGAGATGATCTTTTAGTAACTAATGTAAATAAGGTTGAAAAAGCTATTAGTTGTAATGCTGCTAATTCTTTGTTAGTGAAACTGAATCAAATAGGTACTCTTACTGAGACTATCTCAGCAGTTGATTTGTGTAATCAGTCTGGATGGACAGCAATTGCTTCACATCGTTCAGGTGAGACAGAAGATACTATAATTGCAGATCTTGCTGTTGGACTAAATATGGGTCAGATTAAAACTGGAGCACCTGCTAGATCTGAAAGGGTCGCAAAATATAATCAATTGTTACGGATCGAAGAGGTACTAGGAAACTCAGGGTCTTATGCTGGTTGGAATGCTCTAAATATTAGGAGGTAGATGTTATGAGACTTGTGGTTTCCCATCAAGTGCTGCTCTACTCTCTCTTCCTGGAGCTGGATTTGCACAGAACGCACAAACATTCCATGTCAGTTCTAGCATTTGATTGCAATTAGGGCAAGGTTTTTTTAATATAGTTTGGCATTGTGGACAAACATGCCAGTTGTTACGGGTAGGTCTGTTGCACCCAGGGCAAAAAGGTCTTTCTTCTATTTCTTGTAACAGTGCTTCAGCTTCCAAAGATCTTTCGTAAGTTTCTGATAAAGTTTCTCTTGGTCGTAGAATAAGATATATCACAAAACCAGCAATTGGTAGAATTGCGGACACCATTGCTGCTAACAATTGAGCAAAAAGATCTCTTGACCTAGCTCTCATGTCTCGAAAAGTCCATACAATTAGTGCTAACCAAAGTGCTCCTGCAAAAGCTCCAAGAAGAGCTATGCTCCATCGCACATATGTAGCAAGTGATGTAAAATCTATTTCATTAGTCATTTTAGTATTTGATTATAGCATTCAAATTGTAGCGGTCAAATATCGCTTTGCATTTGCTTGACCAGTTTGTATTGCAAAACTAAACTTGACAATGTGACATATATGTTTTTGGTCAATAATCATTTTATATAATTGTACTTTATTAGAAGAGTTTAATATGGATGAATATCAGATTATTTTATTGCCTAAACGAGATTATTATAGTTGGGTAGCTGCTACAAGAGAATATGTTTTGCAATTTCATTCAAATCTAACTTCTGATTTGGAAGTTGCAGGGCGTTATATGTATCCAAATCAAGTTGTTACAATAGTAGATGCTCCACAAGGATATGGTAGAAATGTTCGTGCTTGGTTTAACCAAAATTATCCTGAAATTCGCTTAGATATTATTGATGTGATGACTCCTGGTGATTTAGAAAATGTTTTGTCGAATCGAGTTAATAATAATGATAGATTCGGTAATTCAGACAAGGATTTTCGTTTGTTGTGGCCAACAGATTATCCAAAGCTTAATCAAGCATTTGGTGCGAATCATCATTTTTATCGCAGATGGGGTTTACCAGGGCATGAAGGTTTAGATATTAGAGCACCAATGCGTTCGGGTGTTTATGCTTGCGCTGCTGGCTCAGTTTATAGAGTTCATGATGGTAGTGGTGGACATCCTTATGGTATACATGTAAGAATCCGACATCAGGATGGGTATCGCACTATATATGCTCATCTTCATCGATCATTTGTAACAGTTGGACAGCAGGTGGAAGCTGGTGAACAGATTGGTTTGGCTAATTCAACTGGTAACTCTACTGGTTCGCATCTTCATTTGACACTAAAGAAAGAAGGTGCTACTGCCTCAGGATTGACTAGTTATCCTAGTGACATTATTGATCCTACTCCATTTTTAGAATTCCCAAAAGATGAGACACAATTGCCTGGCAAATCAATTGTTGTTGAATGGAAACATAATTGCTGTTTGGTAGGTGTACATGGTAGAGCAGATGGACCTTTATTAGAACCTGATTTTCCAATTATTAAAGATGCGAAAATAGAAGCTGTGAAACTTTTGTCTAATGCTCCAGCTGATAATGTAAAGCGTTTGATAGATATTAATAATGACATGTTTATACTTGTGAGGTTGTTTGCAGGTTTTCGAGACATAGTGGTCAGTTCATCTGATTTTGTTTCTTGGGTAGAAGCAGATGTTTCTGAGTTATACAATCAAGGCGTACGATATTTTGAGGTTCACAATGAACCAAATTTACAAATAGAAGGTTGGCAGCATTCTTGGCAAGATGGACATCAATTTGCTGATTGGTTCTTAGAAGTTGTTGAGCGTTTGAAATCTAGATTTCCTGAAGCATTGTTTGGCTATCCCGGTCTGTCTCCTGGGCATGAAATTCCAGGACAACGAATGGATTCATGGGTATTTTTGCAACAATCTGAGTCAGCAGCATTGGCTTCTGATTGGATCGGTTGTCATTGTTATTGGATTAATGAATCAGACATGATCCAACCGACTGGAGGGCTGGTTTTTGAGGAGTTTCGACGAAGATTTCCAGAAAAACTGTTGTTTATTACTGAATTTTCTAATCCTTTTAGTGAGATTCCTTTTAGTGCAAAAGGTCATCAATACGTAGATTATTATCGACGCTTAAGACATATTACTGGAATAGGTGCTGCTTTTTCTTTTGTATTATCTGCTTCTTCCAATTTTTCACATGAAGTTTGGCGTGATGAAGATGGTCGTAGATCTGATATTGTGCAATTGGTAGGGAGTAGAAACTTTTAGTTGTGAATTGTATGATATTTCTTGAGAAAATTTTGTCAAAGTATGATCTTCTTAAGATTAAGAAAACTCCCAAAACTTGGGAG
>DBHI01000107.1:0-341 GCA_002296125.1 Anaerolineales bacterium UBA832
GTTAGTATTCCTAGTGCAGGAGGGCAATCAATGAGTACATAATCATATTGATTAGATTGTGACAATGCAATTTGTAGACGCGTTGCACGGTCTGATTCATTGACTAATTCAACTTCTGCACCAGATAGAGATGGTGATGAAGGAATAAGTGACATACCAAGCTTTTTGCTTCTCATTGTGTTGGCATGCAATCTTGTATTTGGATTCAACAATAAATTATATGTACCTGCCGTAATTTTTTGTCTCTCTACTCCTAGTGAAGCAGTAGCATTTCCTTGTGCATCTAAATCAATTAATAAAACTTGCTTGTTTTGTATAGCCAGATATGACGCTAGATTGAT
>DBHI01000107.1:656-28404 GCA_002296125.1 Anaerolineales bacterium UBA832
AGGTTTACAGCTGTTGTTGTTTTTCCTACGCCGCCTTTTTGGTTTACAAATGCGTAAATATGTGTCATTTATTTATTTGTTTGTGTACAGGTAAATTATATCAAACTTAGAAAATAGTTATGTTTCTTACTTTTAGATTATCTTAGGATAGATGGTTGTATGTTAACTTTTCGGTCCTTGTCTACACCTGTACTATTAGTTGTGACTCCCGGATTATTCTCTAAGGTAATATGTACTATTCGTCTTTCATTAGGTGGCATGGGTTCTAAAGCAATTGGTCTACCAAATTGAACTACTTGAGCAGCCATTCTCTGAGCCAAGCGCTTTAGTTGTAATTCTCGTCTTTGCTTGTAATTGTCTACATCTATATTGATGTTTATCCATTTGTTTTGTTGGTTAGAGACTATGAGCTTGGTAATATATTCGAGGCTTGCTAAAGTTTCTCCCTTTCTACCAATCAGAGTTGATACAGATTCACCTTCAATATTGATTTTGTAGTTTGAGCGCTGATCAATTTTTGACAGTTCTGTATCATGAACACATATATTGGCATTTATCTTCATATCTTGTAAAATTTGTGATAATACTCGGTAAATTGTTACAAGCTTAGGTATTATTTCATGGTACTGCTTATTGACAAGATTAATTGACCCTCTAATCATAATATCCTGATTGTGTAGATCTGAATTGTCTGATATGGTTTCTTCAACAAATGTTATATCTAGATCTTTTTCATCAATATTAAGTTCTTGACTTGCGATTTCAATTACTCTTTCCTGATTTTTTGCTTGAATTTCTATTTTTATGTTATTTGATTCCATTTTTTCCTCCGGATTGCAATCAATTGATACTCTAATGTATGAATTGATATATTAACGACCTCTTTTTTTGCCTCCGCGAGCTTTCCTAGCCTTTAGCCTTTTTGCTTTTCTGCTACTCATTTTTTCTTGAGCTTGTATTGTTGGATTGGTCGATGTTCCACCAGTTTCTAATTTAGACGATTTTTTAACTGGTTCTGGTGGAGAGATTGTTGGTAATGGTAAATTAAATGCACCTATATTTATAGAGGACCATTCTAGTCTTTCACGATTAATGATTGCATATTGAGCTACAGTTGCTATGTTTGAAGTGATGAAGTAAACTGACAGTCCAGATGAAAATTGTAGTGCGAAAAATGCAAACATTAATGGCATCATAGTCATCATTGAACGTTGCATTTGTGCGCTTTGATCATTGGGGTCAGCGGGTGTTGGTGTCATCATTTTCTGTTGTAAAACAGTAGTTATATATACGAATAAAGGTAATATAGGAATTCCTATCCCAATTAGGAAGGGAATATATAATCTGTCTGGTTGACTAAGATCCATCCATAGAAAGTTGCGATCTACAGGCAACATTTCATGAAATTCTGGAAACCATGATTGGTATGTGGCTTGGTAAAGATCTATCATTTGTAGTGGCCCTGCTGGTATAGCATGCAGTATTGATCGATACATACCTATGAGTATTGGGAACTGAATGAGCATAGGGAGACATCCACCTAGCATAGAAGCAGGACTGTAACCTATTTTCTGAAGTTCTTTTTGTATGCGTTCAGGTTGACCTTTGTATTTTTCTTGTATACGTTTAATGTCTGGCTGCATTGCTTGCATTTTCATTTGTGATTTTTGTTGTTTCACTGTAAGGGGAATCAACAAAAATCTAATTATTAATGTGAGCAATATTAATGATAGTGCAAAACTATTACCCATCAATTTATATAGTAGTAATAATGAGTTTGTAAAAGGATAAATAACTAATTCGTTCCACATAATTTGTATTTTCCTTTTAGATGATTATTTATATGATTAATAGTCATTGTGTTTAGTCCAGATCCATTGCCCATATTATCTGACCATTTGATTGATCAATAGAATACACTAGATTTTCCCCACTCATTGAAATGACATATACAGCATTTGAATAAATAAGAGGGTCAGCTAATATTCGATCTGCATTTTTAGTATCTAGTTCTATACTCCATATTGTCTTTCCGTTAGATGAATTAATGGAGTACAGAAAGCCTCCATCTGTACACACAAAAATGGTACCGTCAGCATATGCTGGTGTACCTATGGATGGACTATCTAGTTTTTGGCTTGTCCATAGATTTTTCCCATTTTCTGTATTTAGTGAATAAACATATCCTTCCAAGTCTCCGAAAATGAGTTGGTCATCTATTGCTTTTGGACTTCCCCAAACCCATCCATTAGTCTCAAAATTCCATTTGATTTTTCCAGTAGATAGATCAATTGCATATACGTTATCTGATAATGATCCTGTAAATAAGGTGTCTTCCAGAATGATTGGTTGATCAGCGATAGAGCTGTTCAAATTTGTATTCCATTCCTCTAATCCAGTTGATGCGTCAATAGATGTAATTGTGTGATCCATGCTTGATATATATATGTTTGAATCAGTCGCTAGAGGTGCAGACCATAAATCTTCTTCGGATTCGAATTCCCACACTAAATTACCTGTGATATTGTCTATAGCATATAACATTTGTGCAGACGCAAATAATACTATTGTGGAATTTGTAGTGACGTAAGAGGGTGCTGTACCAGATTTGTCATTAGTTCCATCAAAAATCCAAATTTCGTTACCTGTATTTTTATCTAATGCAAACAAATTTTTGGTGTCTGATGCCACATAGATGTGTTTACTATCATATGCAGGAGGACTATAGAATTGACTTCTGATTTTGTCAGCTTGGTTAGGGAATTGCCATAGTAATTGACCATTGTCTGCAGATATTGCATACATTGCTTGATTGTTGGATACTAAAAGTTTGTTTTTATCTAAAGAAGCATTAGGCCACGAGCTATTAGGCATTGCGCCTGCACAACTTGTTAGTATTATTCCAAGAATTAATATAATAACTCTGTGGATGGATTTTTCTATAAAATAGTTAATTCTACTCATTCTATTCGATTTAGTTTGTATTGTTGGTTATGTCCAATTCATTTGTGTTAATAGGTATTGGATCGTACCCTCCAATATTAAATGGATGGCACTTCATTAGTCTTTTTGTAAGTAATATGAATCCTCGACTAACACCAAAAGTTTCTATTGCTAAGTATCCGTATTCAGAACAAGTAGGATAAAAGCGACAACTAGATGGAAGAACTGGAGAAATGGTTTTTCTATATATTTTGATTAAGTTTAGAATTAATTTTTTCATTAAATATCGTTTTTTTTTAACTATTTTTCAATAGATTTGCTTTTGATATCAAGCTATTGACTGCTAGTAATACGTCATTCATTTTACAGCTGTATATAGCTGGCCTAGCAATTAATAACAAGTCCCATCCTGGCGATATAAATCTTTCTTGCAGACTTAGTGATTCGCGAAGTAGTCTCTTTGCTCTATTTCTTTTTACTGCATTACCAATATGTTTGCTAGCAACATATCCAACTCTTGAATATGGTAATGAATTACTTGCAATTTGTAGCACTATTAAAGTATGTACCCATGATTTACCAATTTTTTTGACTCTTTGAAAGTCTTTTTGTCCACGCATAATGATCATGAGTGACTAGGTATATTTTGGTACTATCTGCGTTTACTAGATGTACTACCACTTTTAGTACCATTCCAGTCTATACGCGGTTTTACATGGTTACGTTGAGGTGCTAACACGCTTCTTCCTTTACGTCGTCTTGACTTGAGGACTTTCTGTCCTCCAGATGTAGACATACGTTTTCTAAATCCATGCACCCTTGCACGTCGTCTAATTTTTGGTTGATATGTTCTCTTGGGCATTATCTAGCCTCACAAAAAACTGCGGCTCGACGCATTTTGCTGTTAAATCGCCGGCCGCCTATACTTTTTTATAAATTTTAATTGTAAATCAACTTCATTATACCTGACGGTACAGTTCAGGTCAAACAGTTTGACATTATGTCATATGTTGATCAATACATATTTAATGCGTTGTTCTTATTTATCCTGTGATTCTTCAATAATTCGTATTTCACGTTGAGGGAATGGTATTAAAATATTTGCAGATCTTAAAGCGTTATACACAGCTGTGTTCACTCGATCAAACATAGGTCTTGTATCAGTATAGCTTTCTATCCACCAGCGCAATCTGAAGATTAATGCGGAATCTCCAAAATTAAGGAAAAGAGCGTCTACTGGTTTGTGTTTTTGTACACCTTCTACGTTTTTAATTGCAGCTACTAATGTTTTTCTTGCAAAGTCAAGATCAGTACCATAGGCTACACCTACTTCCATTTGGATGCGATAATGGGTATCAGGAAAAGAATGGTTCACTACAAGACTTTTTTCTATAATTGAATTAGGGACAATGACAGTTCTGTTGTCAAGAGTTTGAATTCTTGTGCTCCGTAATCCTATGTCAACTACATTACCCCAGGTGTTGAGATCTCTGATTTCTATACGATCACCTATTCTGAATGGTCGATCAATCATGATTAAGATTCCACTAATTGTGTCGGATAGTGCGGCTTGGGCTGCTAATGCTATAGCTAATGAACCTATGCCCATAGTTGTTACAAGTGCACTAACATCAACATTAAAGCGTCCTAAAACTATTATTATTGCTATTCCAGCTACTATCGAAAGTATGATGCGTCGTAGAAGTGGGACGGCTTGAGTAGCAAGCTTAAGATCAGAGTTTTCAGATAGTCGTGTAGTATACCAATCAAAGAATGCAGATACGGTTCTCCATATTAAAGATACTATCAATGTTAAGTAAAGTACGAAAAAGAACTGCTTCCAGAAAGGCAACAAAGCTATAGATAAGAAATTTAACCTGTTTATTGACCATTGAGTTGTTGCAGTAATTATTAGCAAAAAAAGAGGTCCTTTTGCTGCTGGGAGTAAAGAATCATCAAGTTTTGTTTCTGTACGACCTATAATGTGATTGATCAACTTGCTCAGAGAGACAGCCAATATTTTTCTTCCTATAGTTAAAAGTAGTATTAGTACCGTTACAGAAATTCCTATATCAATCCATTCTGACGATTCAAGACTTAGAAAATTCATTTTGATTTGCCTCAATAATTATATTTGTAATTATATCTCGGTTAAATTACTATTGTTTTGTATCAATATTATATATATAAAATTAGATTTAGGTGTTATCTATTATTTTGATGCTATTTAAATACAAATATTCGAAATCATAGTATCATAGTGCTGACATGGATTCTGGTTTTTTCAGATAGTATGGTTTTTATATATAAGGAATAACACGTATAGGTATTTTATGATCAATATGGATGATATTACTAATTACATACGTTCAAATCAAAGTAAAACTTTGCTCAGACTGGAAAGATTCTGTCAAATCCCTAGCATCTCTACATTATCAGAACATGATGAAGATATTAATCATGCTGCTAGTTGGATAGCTGATTTTATGGAGGATATAGGTATGAAATCTGTATCTTGTATGCCTACAGATGGACATCCTATTGTGTATGGTGAAAAAATTGAAGCAGATGATTTGTGTACAGTTCTTATTTATGGTCATTATGATGTGCAGCCTGTTGATCCAATTGATGAATGGAAATCCGATCCTTTTATACCAGAAATTCGTGGAGACCATTTGTATTCGCGTGGTGTTTCTGATATGAAAGGACAAATAATAAGTGTATTAGCTGCTCTTGAATCATATAATCAAGAAGTTGGCAAGCTGCCAGTAAATGTAAAGGTGATTGTAGAAGGTGAAGAGGAAATAGGTTCACCGAATTTGGAGAAATTTGTAAAAGAAAATTCAGAATTGCTGGATTGCGATTTTTGTATGAATGCTGATTCTGGCATTGGAGATATAGATATTCCAGGTATTGTATACGGATTAAGAGGATTGGCATATTATGAATTATGGGTTTATGGGCCAGAAGTAGATCTACATTCTGGAATGTTTGGAGGAGCAATTCATAATCCTGCTATTGTTTTGTGTCAATTAATTGCAAACATGCAAGATGATAATGGTGTGATTCAGGTTCCTGGTTGTTACGATGATGTTGAAGACGTTACATTAGATGAGAGATTTGTGATGAATCAATTGCCATATGATGATATTCAAATATCTTCAAGTGCTGGTAATCCACCAGAATTATTTGGTGAACATGGATATTCAGCTATAGAACATATCTCAGTGCGTCCATCTTTGGATGTTAATGGTATTTATTCAGGCTTTGTTGGTTCAGGTAGTAAAACAGTAATTCCTGCTAAAGCAATGGCAAAATTATCGTTAAGATTAGTGCCTAATCAAGATCCAAGTAGTATTACAGCAGGTCTAGAAAGATATTTGAAAGAAAATGCTCCAACGACTGTTAAATATGAATTAAAAGAATTGGCTCATGCAAATCCAGTTGTAGTTAATCGGAATTCTGTTGCAGTACAAGGTGCTTTTGATGCTATTAAATCTGTATATGGTGTTGAGCCAGTATTTATGAGAATGGGTGGTACTGTTCCGGTTGTCAGTATGATTAGTGAAATTTTATCTACTGATACTGTAATGCTTGGTTTTGCTTTAAATGATGATGGTATTCATGGACCAAATGAGAGATTGCACATAAATAATTTCTATAGAGGTATAGAAGCATTTGCTCATTTTTTTTATAACTTATCTATAAAATATTAGTATACAGTTTACTATCTTTATTTATTTTCTAGGAGAAATAATTGTTTATAATGCTCCGAAGACTAATATACAAATTGTCAAAATTGTTTCATCTTTTCAATAATCAGCAAGGGAAAGACTTAGATAGTCATTTGAAAATGCAAATTGGTAGAGCAACTCACCAACCGCCTATTACGGGTTGTCCAATGATTACAAGTGCACATGGTCAAAGTATTGGATTGGTTCGTGCGAACAATGAAGATGCATTGTTCGCACTTTCAAGTTTGAATTCAGGAGATGTAATTTCTGAAGCTATAGGAGTCTTTGTTGTAGCTGATGGTATGGGAGGGCATGAAAAAGGTGAACGAGCTAGTGCGGTTGCTGTTCAATCCATTGCAAAGTCATTGGGCAGTTACTTATTTGCTGAATTATTAGAGGTAGTACATAGTTCAATCACTGAAGAAAAATTAATGAAGTTACTTGAATCTGCGTTAATTAATGCTAATATTGAGGTCAAAACTAGTGTCCCTGGTGGTGGTACTACTGCTAGTGTTTTGTTTTTGATAGGTAATACTGGTTACATTGGTCATGTTGGAGATAGTAGGGTGTATTTGATGGAACCTAATAGATTTATTCAGATTACCAAAGATCATTCATTGGTTCAGAAGTTGTATGATCGTGGGGAAATTTCTGAAGAAGGCATTTCAGATCATCCTCGTAGAAATATACTTATGAGAGCATTAGGTCAGGATGAAATGCTTGAGGTTGATGTTATTAGGCAAGATATATTGCCAGGAAGTGTTTTTTTGTTATGTACTGATGGATTATGGGGATCAGTATCTGACGAAGTTATTGAAAATATTATATTGTCTAATACTGATAATTTGCAAAAAGTATGTGAGTTGTTAATTAAAGAAGCCAATCAAAATGGTGGAACAGATAATATTACAGCACTTATAGTAAAATATGGTTATGAATACAATGAAAAATGAAGATAGTCTTAGATCTCGGACTAAAATCTTGGTGGTAGATGACGAGCAGAGAATGATTCATTTTATACGAATGAATTTAGATTTGGAGGGTTTTTCTGTACATGAAGCGTATGATGGTAAGGATGCTTTAAATCAGATTCGTAAAGTAATGCCAGATTTGGTTATTTTGGATGTAATGATGCCAAAAATGGATGGATTTGAGACATTGTCAATGTTAAGAGAGAATTCTAATGTGCCTGTGATTATGTTAACTGCTCGTGGTGATGAGGATGATAGAGTGCGTGGACTGGAATTGGGTGCAGATGACTATGTGACTAAGCCTTTTAGTCCTCGTGAACTTGTTAGTCGTGTGCGTGCTGTACTTAGAAGAATAGAGCCTCCAGAGGGTGCTGGAGGACAACCAATACAAGTGGATGAGCGCTTGCTGATTGATTTTGATAGACATGAGATTTTTGTTGATGGGGAATTAGTAAAATTGCGTCCAACTGAATATCGTCTTTTGTATCATTTGGTTCAAAATGCTGGCTGGGTTGTATCTCATGATCAGCTTTTAGCAAAAGTCTGGGGTTATGAATATCAATCTGAAACACACTATTTACGCTTATATGTTAATTATTTGCGAGAGAAATTGGAAAATGATCCCCGATATCCTAAATATATTCTTACGGAAAGGGGTGTGGGGTATAGGTTTGTAGATTTCAAAAGATTAAATAACAAATAATAATATGATTATTCGTTTAACATTAGATTAGAATATATTTGTTCACTGTCTAATGATAATCAACATCAATCCGATACTTATGATCATGGGCCATATCCATAAAAGCATTAATTCAAGTAGATACCACATATAATTAGTACCTTTCCTAAAGAGAATAGTAGCACACCATGCAAAAATACCATATATTAGAGCTGTAATTAGTGCAATAATAAGATAACCGTATATTATATCTACAGCTTCTGTGTTGTGTTTATCTTTTTCTAAAATTAACATTCTAAATGTTTGAGAAAGGAAAATTGAAAAAAAACATAGTGATGCACAATGATTAGCATGTTTCCAGGGTGTGTGTGAATTGGTTGCGGATTTAATATTTTCTTCCATTTGTTTATTTCACGATATTGTATAGAGAATCTAGATGAGTTTATTGATTAAATATGTAGTTGTCATGATTGTTTGACGTTATGTAGGTATATTTTCAAGTATTGTACGAATGATTTGTATGCTTTGTATAAATTCATTGCATGAAATATGTTCATTTGGAGTATGGTCTAAGTTTGAATCCCCTGGACCATATGCAATTATTGGACATTTCCATTTTGGTGCTACAATGTTCATATCTGATGTACCAGTTTTTAGTACAAAACTAGGTTTACCATTTTCAATACGTATTGCATTTAGAGCTGTTCTGACTAAGTTATTATTTTTAGATGATCGGTAGGCATTTACAGCACCTGGAAAAACACTTAATGCTACAGGTGGTTCGATAATATTTTGAAGTTTTGCTTGGAGTTTTTTGTAGTTTGTATTATCAGGTATACGAAAAGTTATTACCATCTGTGCTAATTCTTCTATTTCATTATCGTCTGATTGCATTGAGCGAACTGTAGGCATGATTTGATCAAAAACTTTATCGTATTGTGAGTTATGATGATCAGTAAAATTTTCAATATTTTTCCATGTTGATAGTATAGCATTACAGGCATTAGGTGTTCTACTAGCTGGATGAGAAGTAGGTATTGTTGCGCTTATTTTTATAGTTATTGAGCCTTTGTATCCTATAGTAATTCTATTCCATCTGCTAGGTTCTCCAATTATTACATATTGCGGAGGATCCATATTTTTGAGGATGTATTCTGCTCCTCTTGAATCTCCTTCTTCACCTACAGCTCCGATTACCGTAACAGTTTTTCCTGGAACTTCACCCAGGCTTGCAGCTGCAGCAAATGCTGCTAATGGTCCTTTTGCATCTACTGCACCTCTTCCATAAATCAAGTCTTGCTCATGTTGCACCGAAAGATTTCCTGGAACAGTATCAATATGTCCTAACAAAAAAATGGATTGTTTTCCTGTTCCAATGGTACCTATGGCATTTCCCTCACTATCAATGTGAGCATTCATGCCTGAATTGGACATCCATTCTGTTAGATATTTAACAGCGTTTTGTTCTGATCCTGTAGGACTATAGTTTTTGAGTAATCCTATAAGTAATTCTATTGATTTCAATGTTTTATTTTCTCCATTATTGCATCAATCATTTTGCTAGTTGTAGAATTGCCTCCTATATCGGGTGTGCCAATTCCTTCTTGCAGTGTAGAGTATAGCGCTTTATCAAGTTGGTTTGCAGCTAAATGTAAGCCCAAATCTTTAAACATCATACTAATACTTAGAATGGTTGCTGTTGGATTTGCTATATTTTTGCCAGATATATTAGGTGCAGATCCATGTACTGGTTCATAAATAACACATTGGTCACCTATATTTGCTGAAGGTGCTATTCCCAAACCACCAGTAAGGGCGCTAGTAACATCAGAAATAATGTCACCATACATGTTAGGGGTTACTATTACATCATAAGTGTCTGGTTTTATTATCAGATCATGAGCTAAAGAGTCAATCAATTGATCATTAATGATAAGTTCAGGAGCATAGTTTTTTACAGTGTTTGTGACAGTTTCAAGGAAAAATCCATCTGAAAGTGATAGCACATTGGATTTGTGGCCTATTGTCAAATGACCTTTGCGTTGCTTAGCAAGCTTTGCTGCAATTTTTGCTATTTGTTCACATTTATGAAATGAAATTTGTCGTTCAGCAATTGCCGTGGTTTTATTTTTCCAATATTCTTTTCGTATGTATAATCCTTCAGTATTTTCTCTCACTACTACTAAATCTACATTAGGCATTGACGAAGGAATAGGTAATGATTTTGATGGACGTAGATTTGCATACAAATCTAGTTTTTGGCGTAAATCAATGATCGGGCTAGTGTAACCTTGAACAAATGCTTTTGGAGATGAAGTTGCACCAAACAATGCTATTCCTGTTTTTGATATAGCATCCAATGTATTTTGTGGTAGTGCTTTCCCAGTATTTTGGAAGCATTCCCAGCCTATTGGATATGTTTTAGTTGAAAGTTCTATGTCTAGAACATCAATAATAGTTTCTGCTATTGGAATTACTTCTAAACCGATTCCATCACCAGGAAGAAGGCATATTGTATTGTTTGTAATCATATCTTGTTTCTTAGATTATATTGTACATATTTGATTAAGCTGCCATGTTCCATTATATTCAAAGCTGTACTAGAAAATTTAGGGAAATTATAACTTTTGTCATCTATAAGAATAGTTTGATTTTTTAATTCAACTTTTCCTATACTACCATGTTTTGCATATGAAACTGCTTCTGGACATATGATTGCTGGCAAACCATTATTAATTGCATTACGGTACCATATTCTAGCGAAACTTGTTGCAATAACAGCAATTATTCCTGATTCTTTTATACAAGTTACTGCCTGTTCTCTAGAGCTACCGTTGCCAAAATTTTTCCCCGCTACAATTATGTCGCCAGGTTGTACTTTTTTTGCAAATGTTGGGTCTAAATCTTCTAATGCATGTTTAACTATGTCTTCAATCTTTTGTAGAGTGTATGTATATTTGCCTGGAAAGATTATATCTGTATTGATATCATCACCATATTTCCATATACGTCCATATGTGGTCATCATGCGATCTCCCTTGGATCGGTAATGACTCCCGTTAGTGCAGTTGCTGCTGCTACTGCTGGTCCTGCTAGATATATGTTTGCATCTGGTTCTCCCATTCTACCGCGAAAATTTCTGTTTCCAGTTGACAAACAAGTTTCACCAGCAGATGGTATACCCATATGATTTCCCATGCATGGTCCGCATCCAGGTGTTCCGAGTGTTGCTCCAGCCTCTAATAAGGTTGAAATATAACCTAATTTTATGGCTGAATTCAATATTTCACTTGATGCTGGGATAATTAACAGTCTTGTGTGTTTTGCTATGTTTTTGTTCTTCAATAGTTTTGCAGCAATAGATATGTCTTCTAGGCGGCCATTGGTGCAAGTTCCTATAAATACCTGGTGGACTTTTTGGCCTTTTGCATTTGATACAGGATGTGTGTTATCTACACTGTGTGGCAATGAAATTTGAGGATCAATATTTGAGAGATCTATTTTTATGATTTTGGAATATTTGGCATCTTCATCAGGATAAATTGCTCGGTTTTTTAGTTCTTGAGCATCAATTTTATTATCGAGTTTATTGGCTAACCACTCAAAAACTATGTTATCAGGAGGTAAGTATGCATTTTTTGCTCCTGCTTCAGCCATCATGTTTGGTATTACCATGCGACTATCAATGCTCATATCTGTTATGCATTTACCTGCAAATTCAATAGATGAATAAAGACCTCCATCTGAACGTATTTTTCCTATTAAATAAAGACATAAATCCTTTGTTGATACATGATTATTTAATTTTCCTTCTAATTGTATTAATATACTTTCTGGAACTCTCATCCAAATTTGATCTGTTGCCCAGAGAGCAGCAACTTCTGTTCTACCAATACCACTTCCAAATGCTCCTAGCCAGCCAAAATGAGTAGTGTGGCTGTCAGCACCCAATATCACTTCACCAGGTAATATTAGAGCTTCTTCACTGATTACCTGATGACATATTCCTCTTCCTATTTCAAAAAAGTGAGAAATATTTTGTTCCAATACAAATTTTCTCACTTCATCATGGTTGCGCGCGTGGAATGGTGTTGGTGGTGGGGCGGCATGATCTAATGTGATTACTAATTTTTTAGGGTTATATACTTCTTTTATACCTAACTGAGAAAATATTTTGGCAATTGCAGCAGTGTTATCATGAGATAGTATTCTATCAGGTATGATATCTATAGTTGTTCCTATAGGTGCATATTTAAGTTTTGCAGACCTCGATAGTATTTTTTGTACAAATGTTTGTGGGTACATGATTCTTTAGTATATTTTAAGTTTTATTAGTTCATTTTCATTGAACTAATACTGGAATTATTATTATCTGCCCATTGATGTAGTATTTCATCTACGTCACTAAGTGTAATTCGCTTGTGATCAGCCATAGCTTTAATATGTAACGTAACTTCCTTTAAACTGTCTGAATCTATATGAATACCTAGTTGAGAAGCTCTATCTTGTAGGGCATTCCATCCAGTAAGTTTGTGAGCAATTGATATATATCTAGTGAGTCCAAAATCATTGGGATTTAAGATTTCATAAGTTTCAGGATTATTTAGAATTGCTTTAGCATGGATACCTGCTTTATGCGTAAATGCAGTTAAACCAGTTATGTAATGATTAAATGGAATTTCTATTTCAACTTTATCTGCCACAAGTTGATTTAGCTCATGCAAACAATGTAGTTTATATTTGTTACGTATACTTTCTGGATCGATTGCGTATAGGCGGGCTATTAAGCCTTCTAGTGAAGTAATTCCATTTCTTTCACCTATACCTAGTACTGTAGTATCTATATGGGTTGCACCAGCAGTTAGAGCTGAATAGCTATTGGCTATAGCACAGCCTGTATCATTGTGTCCGTGAAATTCTATGTCTGAATCGGTGATTGACCTGACTGTTTCAACTAAATCATAGACTGAATCTGGGGTAGCTATTCCAACTGTGTCAGCAATACCAAAGCGGTCAACTACGTTCAAATCATTGATTGTTTGATAGACTTTTATCAAATCTGTTTTGCTGCTACGAAAAGAGTCTTCAGTTGAGAATCTAAGTTCAATTGCACTATTTTGTTTTTTTATGTAGGTTAGTACATCGGTTGCTGTGTCTATTATTTGGGAAATTGATTTTCTATGACTAAATTCTCTCAGGTATGAACTTGTTCCTATTACTACGTCAATTCCGTCGACTCCTGTGGCCAATGCGACCTTTGCGTCTTCTAGGTGACATCTTATGTGAGTTAATATTTTTGAGTTTAGATTCAGATTGGCTATTTTTATGCAATCTTCTAGTGAGTTAGGAGATGCGCAGGGTGAGGTAAGTTCTATGTATTCAACTCCGAAGTTAGATAGTGATTGGGCAATCTGTATTTTATCTTCTGTACTAAATGATGCTCCTACGAATTGTTCACCTTCGCGTAAAGTACTTTCGATAATTTGGATGTTATTTGGTAACATTTAGTGTCCTGTGCAATTGATTTAACTAATATTTGTTAGAATTCTTATAATTGCATTAGTTACTGTTTGAACTTGATCTTTTGTTATAACTAGTGGGGGCAGCAAGCGTAAAACAGTGTTGCCAGCAGGTAATGCTAATATACCTTGATTTTGAAGTTCTTTTAAAACAGGTGTTACTTTATGTTTTAGTTCTATTCCAATCATTAGACCTAATCCTCTGACTTCTCTGATATTAGATAAATTCTGTTTTTTAAGACATTCAGTGATATATTCTCCATAGTTTATGGTATCTGCAAGTAATTTCTTGTCATTTATGATGTCTAGAACAGTATTTGCTGCAGCACAAGCTAGGGGATTGCCTCCGAATGTGGTACCATGGCTACCAGCATGGATGTTTTGTATGCGTGATCCTAAAATAGTTGCTCCCATTGGTATGCCTCCACCAAGGGATTTTGCTATACACAAAATGTCAGGTTTTAGATTAAAATGTTCAGTAGCAAACAATTTACCAGTACGTCCTAAACCTGTTTGTACTTCATCAATTATGAAAAGTGCTTCATTGGTGTTACAGAGTTCTTGGACCGTTTCTAGAAATTGTCTATCACCAAGTCTGACTCCTCCTTCTCCTTGTATGACTTCCATTATTACAGCAGCTGTATCATCATCAAAAGTTTGTGTCAATTTTTCTACGTTGTTATAAGGTATTTGAGTTATTCCTGGGAGTAATGGTGCAAAAGGTTGACTGTATTTTTTTTGACCAGTCAAGCTAAGTGATCCCATTGTACGGCCATGAAAACTTCGTAGAGCACTTATGATTTTTGTTTTCTTTGTACTTAATCTTGCAAATTTGATAGATGCTTCAATTGCTTCAGTACCAGAGTTACATAAGAAGATACGTTGCATGTTGCCTGGACTAAGTTCGGATAATTTTGTTAGTAGTTTAGATCGTTGATCATTGTAAAATATTTCTGGACAAGTAATGAGCATATTAGATTGTTGCTCTATTGTTTGTACTAATTCTGGATGGCAGTGGCCAATATTAGCAACTCCTTGTCCAGAGACGCAGTCTATATATTCGTTTCCGTTTTCATCCCATACTAGTGCACCTTTTCCTCGTACAATTGTAATGTCACGTTTGAAATATACTCCACTAGTATGTTTATCTTCGTTGAGTTGAAATTTAGCCATTGATGATAGTACCTTTGCCTTGCAAAGCATTTGTAATTGGTGACTTGATGTTTGCATTGGCAATTATCACTTGATCTACTCCGGCAGATAATGCCTCATTAGCAGCTATTAACTTTCTTTTCATGCGTCCTTGTGCAATGTTATTAGTAGCATGTTCTATTTCTTGTTTACCGGTTATTTTAGGTATGTAACTATTTGGATCTGCTATATCAGATAAGAGTCCGGACACATTACTTAATATAACTAGACTTTTTGCATCTAGTTTGCCAGCTAGTTCAGCAGCAGCTCTATCTCCATCTACATTTAAGATTTCTTTTTCATGTGATATTGCAATTGGCGCCATTACTGGTAGGTAATCAGCATTTTGCATTATTTTAATAGGCATTATGTTGACGCAAGTAATTTTACCTGTATAGTCATCTCTTATGATTTTTTGTTTTCCATTTTCTACTATGCGAAGTGTTGATTTTCGTCTGGCTGATAATATTTTTCCATCAATTCCACTGATTCCTATCGCATTAACGCCAGACTCTTGCAAAGTACGCACTAAATTTCTGTTTATTAGGCTAGTAGCCATCACAAATATATCAAGTGTACGTTTATCGGTATATCTACTTGTGTGTCCACTAGGAGAAGTAACAAATTTAGGAGGATAATTAAGTTCTTTTCCTAAATTAGTGGCAAGTTCAGATCCACCATGTACCACTAGCATATCAGAGCCAGTTTTATTTATTTTAGTTATGTCATTGATAATATGCTTTGTGTTGATTCCGCTGGCTCCACCGATTTTTACTACGATCATTCTATATTTCTCCTATATAGGGTGTAATCCTGTAAATTTTAGCCCAGTAGTTTCGTTAAAGCCGCACATAATATTGATACATTGTATTGCTGATCCTGCTGAACCTTTCATTAGGTTATCAATAGCACAGATAGATACTATTCGTCCAGTTTCACTATCTAAGTCAAAGCCTACATCTGCAAAATTACTTCCGGAAATAATTTTAGGTTCTGGACGACGATAATTTCCTTGATTGTCTCTTACGATTCTTACAAAAGGCTCATTTTTATAAGTAGATCTATAGGCTTTCCATAAATCTTTTAGATTAGTACTTGGATCAACAAATCCGTGAACAGTTGCTAATGCTCCTCTAACCATTTCAATTGCTGTCAAACTGATGTGAAGGTTTTTAATTTGTAGAACTTCCAGTATTTCTGCAGTATGCCTATGACCCACTGCTCCATAGCTTCGTACAGCACCACTTCTAACTGGGTGATGACTACTTGAATTGTATTGTGCACCACCTTCACTAGACCCGGTTTTTATTTCTGATATGATTGGTTGGTTTTCTAACAGTAGGTTATGTTGAACTAATGGTAGTAGTGCTAATATCGTTGCAGTAGCATTACATCCTACGCCACTTACATAATTGGTATTACTAATTTTTTGTCTGTTTATTTCAGGTAGTCCATATACGAATTTTGATAACCAATCTGGTGAAGAATGTTCCGATCCGTACCATTGTTGATAATTATTTGTATTGTTTAGCCTAAAGTCTGAGGATAGATCAACAATTTTATCGGCCATATCTGCATAGTAGTCTATTTTGTTTTGAGATATACCATGCGGTTGAGCTAATATAAGAATATCTGTATGTGTTAAAGCATCAATAGATATAAATTTTGGTAAGTCGAGACTTCTTAAATGAGGATGTGATTTCCAAAGAGGTTGTCCAGATTGACTTAGTGAAACCACCTGATCCAGTTGAAGTTGAGGGTGGTTTACCACTAAACGAATAATTTCTCCTGCTGTGTATCCGGATCCACCTAGTATTGATATTCGAATGCTCATTTTAATTCCTGTAATATGTGATCAATGATTAAGTTTGGTATATCTATTCCTGTTAGTGGTGCTGTTGAATGAAACTCCATTGTGTGATTAATTTCATTTATAAGTAATCCTCTATTTGGGTCTTCTAATAGATCAACTGCTAATACTCCGCCACCAACAGCCTCTGCAGCTCTTTGGCATGCTTCATGTAATTCTGGTGTTACCTTGCAAGGGGTCGCAATCGCTCCTAAAGCAGTGTTAGTAAGCCAATGTTCGGATTCACGATAGATTGCAACCGGAGTTTTTTTTCCAATGACAAAAGCTCTAATATCTCTTCCAGGTTTTTCAATTAGTTCTTGTAGATAATATATGTGGTGTTGATAATTTCCTAGTACTTTACGATGCTCGAATATTGCTTCTGCTGCATCTCTGTCATTCACTTTGTTAACTAATCTTCCCCACGAACCTATTGTAGGTTTTACTACATATGGGTAACCTATCATTTCTCCTGCTGAGATGGCTTGTTTTTCTGTAAATGCAACTAATGATTTTGGTTGCGGTATGTTTTTGTTTTTTAAGGCAATTGTTGTAGCAATTTTATCGCTACAAATTTCTGAAACGGTATGTGAATTAATTGTAGGTATACCAAATGAATTTAATATTCTTGTAAGTACTAACCCACGGCTAGTACTTATGCTTCTAACAAGAATACAATCGAATCTTGACCAATCAAAATTTGGGTTTGTCAGTTCAAATATAGCTTCGCTATCTAGCAGACGTTCATATGAGATTTTCCTGTCTTTTAAAGCATTAAAAATCCATTTCTCTTCTACTCTGAGTCTAGAATATATTACTCCAATATGCATAACATTATCTCAACGATTGATTTGTGTTACTCTCCCCAGTCTTCCGACTCTTGAGGTGCTAGTGCTATTGATAGTGGTTCTAACGAAAGGATTTCTAACTCTGCGCCACAGTCATCACATACCAATATTTCACCAAGTTCTGCTTGATTTAATAATAGTTCTCCAGCACATTCAGGACACTCACTGGTTGTTGTTATGTTATCAGTATTCATTACTTTATCTCTCCTCTACAAGTTAGTATTATTTCTAAAATAAAAAAAACCCCTAGTATGGGGTTGGTATTTGCTTACGACACTCGTACTTGAATATTTGGTAATAAAATATGTGTCTATTAGCTAATTAGCCAACCCTATTTAGAGTGGGCTTGAACTTTTTTATTTTTATTATGCAACTATGACAAATTTTCATATTTTCCTCAAACCGCGGTAGTGTATCATATGAAGCATGATTGTGCAAATAGCACAATCGATTGTGATAATTGCATATTATAATCTTTTGTTTGTTGATTATGCAGTATACTTAACTCATCTTGATTAAATTATTGGTAATAATTTAGATTGTTGTCACTAAAATGTTAACTAATATATTGCTAATTAGACCTGTAATTAGAATAATAATGCGATTACATATTGCTATATATAGAAATACTAAAGGCAAAATATTTGGTTCAGTACAGGGTAGAAGAGTAATACTGTTAACTACAACTGGTAGAAATACAGGAATGTTTCATACTGTTCCTTTAGGAGCAGCAAAAGAAGGGAAGAATTATGTAGTTGTTGCCTCAAATGGTGGCAGAGACCATCATCCATCATGGTTTTTGAATATTCTTTGTCAATCTGAAGCAGTACTAGAGGTTGGTGAGGAAGTGATGACAGTTAGGGCTGTTCAAATGCATGGCAGCGAAAGTGAGCGACTAGGTCTACTGCTTCCTTGGCTGGAAAGATATACAAAACGCACAACTCGTCAGATACCGGTTGTGCTATTACAGAAAGTGTTATAAGGGGATTGTATGGGTTCAATTGTAGTTGATCATCTTGAGCGTAAATTTGGTAGTGCTGTAGCGGTAGATAAGATAAGTTTTACAGTTGAACCTGGCGAAATTTTTGGTTTTTTGGGTCCAAACGGTGCTGGTAAAACTACAACAATAAATATGTTATGTACTTTACTTAAGTTGACCTCAGGAAGAGCTATAGTAAATAATTATGACGTGGTTGAATGTCAGTCAGATGTCAGAAAGTCAATTGGCATTATTTTTCAGGATGCTAGTTTGGATGATAAGTTGACAGGGTTGGAAAACTTACAATTTCATAATATGTTGTATGGTTTATCTCATAGTGACTTTCAGCAAAAATCCTTGGACTTGGTAAGGATTGTAGATTTAGAAGATCGTGTTCATGAAGTGGTTCAAAATTATTCGGGAGGTATGAAAAGGCGTTTAGAAATTGCTCGTGGTCTTCTACATGATCCTAAGATATTATTTTTGGACGAACCAACACTTGGACTGGATCCACAAACTCGAAGACACATATGGCAGTATCTAATTACTTTGAGAGATAATAGGGGAGTAACAATGTTTATGACTACTCATTATATGGAAGAAGCTGAACATTGTGATCGTATAGCTATTATTGATAATGGTCAAATAGTTGGTCTTGATACTCCCGCAAACCTTAAGTCTATGTTAGGAGGAGATATTATTACTGTAGACACATCTGACAATAAACTGTCTTTCAATAAGATGAAGGGTTTGACAGATGTTCAAACTAGATATGGACCAAATAATGATCTTATTATTGAAACTAAACGAGGTGATCAATTTATTCCCGAGATGCTTTCATTGTTATCAGGAAGTGATAACAGCAATATTGAGTTAAAGAGTGTTTCATTGCGACAACCAACGCTTGAGGATGTTTTTATTAAACTAACTGGACATACCATAAGAGATTATGATCCGGGAAACAAAGAGAAGGTTCGAAGTGGTATGCGAAGATGGAAAGGTAGATAATCTTGGAGAAATGTGCTGATTATGAATAATAATTTTGTGAAAAATCTGTCCAGAAATTTACGAGGTGGTTATACTATTTGGTATAGAGATATTGTGCGTTTTAGGCGTGATAGAGTTCGCGCTTTGTCGTCTTTGGCTATGCCAGTTGTTTATTTGTTTACTTTTGGAAGTGGTTTAGCACCTGCTATGGCTGAGATGGGTGGTGGTAATGTTGACTTCAAGCAATTTATGTTTCCAGGAGTCCTCACTATGACAATATTGTTTACATCTGTGTTTTCTGCAGTATCAATTGTTTGGGATAGAGAGTTTGGCTTTTTGAAAGAGGTGATGGTGGCTCCAGTGTCAAGAATAGCAGTTGCTTTAGGGAAAGTTGCTGGTGGTACTACCATAGCCTTATTGCAAGGTATTATTATATTATTTTTGGCTCCGATACTGAATATATCTTTGTCAATAGACCAATTGATTGTTTTAATATGTATGATGATGTTACTGGCATTAATGATGACTTCACTTGGTATTTTAATTGCTGCAAGACAGAAGTCAATGGAAGGATTTCATATGTTAATCAATTTTGTTTTATTACCAATGTTTTTCCTATCAGGAGCTTTCTTTCCCTTAAGAGGTGTTCCTGCATGGATGTATTTCTTGTCAAATATAGATCCTGTCACTTATGGTGTTGATCCGCTTAGACAAATCTCTTTAAGTGGTTTAGTACCGGTAGAATCTCTTCATACTATAGCAATCAGACCATTAATAGTGAATGTTTACATGATGATAGGATTTACTGTCATTTTTTTGATACCTGCTGTTTGGTTGTTTGGCAAACAAAAATAACTGCTATATATAATATATTAATTGTTTTTTAATAATGTTCGTGTAAAATAATTGCGTTGAAATTGTATTTTTTAACAAACATGCAATTATTTGGTTGTATTTTTGTCGAATCAAGCAAAATGTAAAAGAGGTATAAAAATTTATGGAACCTAAAAGTATGCGTGTTGTGCCGAGATGGCTTGTGGTTATTGGTGTATTGGTAATTTTGGGTATAGTTGTATTTGGTCTTGCTCGTATTATTTTGCCAATGCAGCAAGCATCTGATTCGCAAATTACTGATACTGTTGAAAAAACAGATTCTAATTTTGTCGATGGTAAAGGTAAGTCAGGTAATAGTCGTCAAGGTCCTGTTGGATTTATTAGGAATTTATTTGGAGACTCATCTGAAGATGATGCAGTTGAAACTGGTGAAGTTATATTACTAACTGCAGAAAGAAAGATTGATACTTCGGGTATTTTGACTGCTGCACAGTCTGGAGACATTTATTGGGAAACTAGTGGCATTGTTGACGATGTATTAGTAAGTGTTGGTGATAATGTTAAAAAGGGAGATGTTATGCTTAAGCTTGATCCTTTAAGTGCTCCTCAAAATGTTATTTTGGCACAGGCTGATTTGATTTCAGCACGCAATGAACTTGATGATTTACTTAATCCTACTGGTTTGCAGATAAGTAATGCAAAAAGAGATCTTATAATAGCAGAGGATAATCTTGAAAGTTTGTTGAAACCATCGCAAACAGATGTTGCTCGTGCTAGACAGGCAGTTTCAGATGCTCAAGAAGCATTTGAAGAATTGTTGTCTCCAACAAGTGCAGCAATTGCATCTGCAGAACAACGTTTTGCTATAGCAAAGGATACTTTGAGAGACAAAGAAGAAGAATTAGATAGTTTGTTGAATCCTGATATTGAATCATTGCAAGACGAACTACGAGATGCTGAATTTGATTTATTGCGTGCTGAGCAAGATGTAGAGTTAGCAGATATTGGTTCAACTACTAGCTCATTAGACAATGCACGTGAACATTTGAATAACATGAAAGAACGTCAATTGAAAATACAAAAAGCAATTGATGGTTGTATAGTTAATATTGTAGAAAATGATAATGATGATGATACTGATTATATGCATATTACAGTAAATGAAGAGACAGAATATGGTGGATACACGTATATGGTTGGACCAGTTTATCAGGTGTTTGAAGAGACTGGTGAAATCTTAAAGGATACTTATGGCAGTGTTGTTGAGCAAATGCCTATTAGAATTTGTGATACTGGCAGAGCAGTTACTGTTGATGGTGTATCTAGAACAGTGACTGAAGTTCAAGATGATGTGTTTGCTGCCCAAGAAAGAGTTCGAGAAGCAGAGTTGCAACTCGAACGTACGAGGATGAGTAATACTACAGCTCTAGATTTAGCTAATGAAAAGGTTATTGAAGCCCAAGAGGCATTAGATGATGCTTTAGATGGTGTAGATCTTATAGATTTAGAATTGATTGAAGCTGAAGTAGAAGATGCTAAGGCTGATGTTGTTGATGCTGATAATGATTTAGTTACATTACTAAATCCTTTGTCAGAAGATTTAGATGTTAGTAAGGGTAATTTATCAGATGCACAAGATGCTTTAGATAAACTCTTAACACCTGAATCTTCAGATGTTGAATTAGCTCAAGCTCGTGTTATAGATGCAGAAGAGAAGTTGTCAGAGTTAATTGACGGTCCTAGTGAAGATGATATTGCAGTAGCTGAGGCTCGAGTTACTGCTGCTGAGGCTACTCTTAAAACATTGTGGGTTGAAGCACCATTTGATGGTCAAGTTATTGATATTAATTATCAATCCGGAGATTCTACTGATCAATTAATTTATGCTGTGAAATTGGCTAATATAAATGAATTGTTGGTAGAGGTATCCGTTGATGAGACGGAAGTGAGTAATATTAAATTAGGGCAAATAGCTAATTTGTCATTTGATGCGATACCATTTTTGGAAATACCCGCTTTAGTTACTAAAATAGCTCCATTTGGTGAAACTGTTCAAGGTTTGGTTCGTTATCCTGTTACTGTTACTTTATCTGAGAAACCATCAAGTGTTATGTTGGGTATGACTTCTTATGTCAAGATTATTACTGAAGTTCAAAATGAGGCATTGGCAGTTCCAATAGATGCTATAAAATTTGATGATGAAGGTGAATATGTGATGGTATTTAATGAATCTTCTAATCAGCAGAGAAGAGTATCTGTTGAAAGTGGAATTATACAGGGAGATCAGGTTGTTGTGACTGGAGATCTAACTGTTAATCAAAAAGTAGTGATATTTGTTCCAAAACCGACTGACAGTGGTAATCCTTTTGAGAGAGATTAGCATTATTGGAAAATTATGATGACCAATGATAATAATATAGTTATTCGTATTGAGGGAATTAGTAAGCACTATCAAATGGGCGATACATTGGTCCGTGCTTTGGATGGTGTTGATTTGTCAGTTAGTACTGGAGAAATGATGTCAATTGTGGGTCCTTCTGGATCTGGTAAGAGTACATTAATGGCTATCTTGGGATGTTTAGACAAACCTACAAAAGGAAGATATTGGCTTGATGGTAAATATGTGGAATCTATGAATGATGCACAGCTTGCTACTATACGAGGTAAGAAGATCGGATTTGTTTTTCAGCAGTTTAATTTACTTGCTCGTACTAGTGCTCTTGAAAATGTTATGTTACCTTTAACATATGCTGGTATAGGTGGTGGTGATAAACAGGATAGGGCAAAAGAGGCTTTGGATTTAGTAGGTTTAAGTGATCGGATGTATCATAGTCCTAGTGAATTATCAGGAGGACAACAACAGCGAGTAGCGATTGCGCGTGCATTAGTGAATCGACCTGCAATTCTTTTAGCTGATGAACCTACAGGTGCACTTGATTCTAAAACAGGTACTGAGCTTATGAATTTGTTTGAAACATTACATAAAGAAAGAGGTATTACCCTTTGTGTAGTAACACATGATCCTAAAGTGGCGGCATTAATGCCTAGGACTGTAAGTATACAGGATGGACGTATATCAGGAGATGAATCTAAATGAATCTTTTTGCAAATATTAGAGTTGCTTTGCGTGCGCTTGCCGTTAATAAATTAAGGTCAATCCTTACAATGTTAGGGATAATCATTGGGGTTGGTGCAGTAGTTTCATTAATGGCTATTGGTAATGGTGCGACAGCAAGTATTACTGAACAAATAGAAGGGATTGGAACTAACAATATTCAATTATTTCCCGGTAAGTTTGAGAGAGGTGGACAACGTATTTCTGCAAAACTTACATTTGATGATTACAAAGCACTAGATGAAAAGCTTGAAAAAGTAAGGGTGATGGCTCCAACAATTCAGAGGGTTTTACAATTGAAGTATATTGGTAATACAGTTGATGTAGAAGTGATCGGAACTCTTCCTGCATATCAGCAAGTGCGTTCAATGACTTTGTCACAGGGGAGATTTTTTTCGGATGGTGAGAATGGTGCTAGGTCTAGAGTAGTAGTTTTGGGATCTCAGACTGCAGCTGATTTGTTTGGTGGATTAAATCCAATAGGTAGGACTGTCAAGATTGATAAGATATTTTTCGAAGTAATTGGTGTGTTAGAGAGTAAAGGTGGTAGTGGTTTTGGTAGTGAAGATGAAGTTGCATTAGTACCAATGGAGACAGGATATACTAGTTTATTGGGTAATAGGGTGATTAGCAATGGTATAAGGACATTAAGTTCTGTGACTTTATCAGCAATGACTTCGGATGATGTAGAGTGGGTAATGGTACAAATAGAACGTATTATGAGGCAGCAGCATGGATTGAAGTTAAGTGATGAGCTTGATTTTACTGTTTTTAGTCAGAATGCATTTTTGGAGGCTTTTGATGAAATCACAGCTATTTTAACTACTTTTTTAGGAGCAATTGCAGGAATATCTTTGTTAGTTGGTGGAATAGGTATTATGAATATTATGTTAGTATCTGTTACTGAACGTACTAGAGAGATTGGATTGAGAAAGGCTGTTGGCGCTAGACGTAGTACAATAATGCTACAATTTTTGATTGAGACAATTGTACTAAGTTTGATAGGTGGTCTGACAGGTATTGCTGTAGGTTGGGGAATTGCTTATGCTGTTAGTGCAGCAGATTTGGTGCAGGCTACTGTGCAGACTAATACTATTGTCATGGCGTTTCTGTTTGCGGCTTTTGTTGGTATTTTCTTTGGTATTTATCCTGCTAGTCGTGCTGCACGGCTAAGTCCTATAGAAGCACTTAGATATGAATAGTGTGATCTATTAAAAATTAAAGATGATGTAAAAAATTTATAAGAGGTAATTTGTGACTGCTATTGTAATTGATGGGGTTGATATTGCGGGAAAAATTCGCAAGACAGTTTCTAATGGCGTAAAGCAATTAGCTCATCATAATGGTATTAGGCCTGGTTTAGCTACAATTCTTGTAGGTAATAATTTTGCATCTGAAGCTTATGTGAACTCCAAACGTAAAGCTTGTGATGAAGTAGGAATAGAATATTTTGGACATAACTTACCAGATGATGTTAGTGAAATTGAACTATATGAGCTTGTAAATGAGTTAAATTTTGATTCACGAGTTCATGGTATTTTAGTGCAACTACCTTTGCCTGATCACATAAATTCAGAAAAAATTTTGGAAGCAATAAATATCAACAAGGATGTTGATGGATTTCATCCAAATAATATTGGGAAGTTGGGTATGAAAAACCGAACACCATTATTTGTGCCATGTACTCCGAGTGGATGTATGATGTTGTTAGAAGAAAATAGTATTAATATTTCTGGTAGTAAAACTGTTGTATTAGGTCGTTCCAATATAGTAGGACTTCCTGTGGGAATGCTTCTTTTGAATAAGGACGCTACTGTTACATTTTGTCATTCTAAAACTAAAGATTTACCCAATATTTGTAGAGAGGCTGATATTCTAATTGCTGCTGTTGGAATACCTGAAATAGTTAAGGGAGATTGGATTAAACCCGGTTCATCTGTAATAGATGTTGGAATTAATAATACATGGATTTCTCATGATGATGATAGAGAATTTACTTGTTCGTCTAGTGAAAAAACATTTATTGCACATTACCAGTCTTTGTCAGATAAAGGTAATCGCAGGATAATAGGTTACTTATGTGAGAATAGTGGTGATGTTTACTCTAGTGAAAATTTGCCGAAAGATATAGATAAAAATGGGTTGGTAAAATTAGTTAGAAAAAATAAACTTGTTGGAGATGTTCATTTTGACGAGGCAAAATTAGTAGCTGGTTATTTAACACCAGTGCCAGGTGGTGTTGGTCCGATGACAATCGCTGTACTATTGCAGAATACATATAATAGTGCTAAATTGATGTACAGTTAAGGGTGTTTTTATTGTGTTATTCCACGGTGACACTTTTAGCTAGATTACGTGGTTGATCAACGTCACATCCTCGTAGTACTGCTATATGATATGCCAATAATTGTAGTGAAATAGTTGTGAGAACTGGACTAAGCATCCAGAAGCTTTTGGGTACCCAAAGAATTTGATCAGTTATTTCTGTTATATTTTCGTCCCCATCGGTTGCCACCACTACTATAGGGCCACCACGCGAACGTGCTTGTTGGAGTTGGCTGATCATTTTTTCATACCATTGATCTCGTGTTGCAATAGCAATTACTGGCATGTTGCGATCAATCAATGCAATAGGTCCATGTTTCATTTCTCCTGCTGGATATCCTTCTGCATGTATATAGGAAATTTCTTTTAACTTCAAAGCTCCTTCGTATGCAATAGGCATTTGAATACCACGTCCCAGATATAAACATTGACTCATATCTCGCAGTTTAAGAGCTACTTTTTTGATTTGTTCATCACGACCCAGAAGATTACCTACTTGTTGCGGTAGAAGTGCAAGATACCCAGCTAGTTCACTCATTTTCTTGTTATTTAATTTGCCACGCAATTTGCCTAGCAACATGGCCAAAAGGTAGAGATCTACTAAAGGAGTAGTAAATGCTTTTGTAGATGCTACACCAATTTCTGGACCAGCTTGCATTGGAATACATCCAGAAGCCATACGCATAGCTTGTGATCCAATAACGTTGACAATACTCCAAATAGTTGCTCCTCTTTCATGGGCTTCATTCATTGCTCCGAGAGTATCAGCTGTTTCACCACTCTGACTAATAGCTAATACTACTGTACGTTTGTCAACTATAGGATTAGAATATCTAAATTCGGATGCAATACTTACTTCAACAGGTATTCGTGCAAGTTCCTCTATTAGAGTTTTACCTACCATACCAGCATGAGCGGCAGTACCGCATGCGGTTATAATTATTCGGTTAATATTGTTTGCTTGTGATTCAGTTAGTTTTAGGTCGGGTAGAGTGATTTGTCCCGATCTAAAATCTATACGACCTCCTATAGTATCAGTGATTGCACGTACTTGTTCATGCATTTCTTTTTGCATAAAATGTCGATAGTTTCCTTTTTCTGCTGCAACGGGATCCCAAGGAATATTGTGTATTCTACAACTTGTTGGTTTTCCCATAGTAGTTTGAGTAACAAATCCTGTTTTGTTTATGGTTGATAACCAACCTGGTTCTAGAAAAGCAATACGACGAGTATGTTCAAGAATTGCAGGCATGTCTGAAGCAACAAACATTTCATTATCACCTTTACCAATTGCTATTCCACCTGCATTTCCTACACGTGCAGCTATGATTTTGTCAGGTTCTATGGTTGAAATTACTACTACAGCATTTGCTCCTTCTAGCATACTAATAGCTTTACGAACTGATTCTTCTAAGTTATTGCTTCGACTTATATATCTTTCTATGAGATGTACTATCACTTCACTATCAGTATCAGATTGTAAATTTAAATTATCTTCAATTAGTTGTTGTCTTAATTCCATATAGTTTTCAACTATTCCATTATGTACTAAGACTACTTTGCCTGTATCTCCCATGTGCGGATGAGCATTACGTTCATTAGGCTCTCCATGTGTAGCCCAGCGAGTGTGTCCAATCCCAATGTTACCAGTAAGAGGGTGTTGAGATACTAGTGATTGTAAACGTATAAGTTTCCCTGCATCACGACGTATATTTATAATGCCATCATCTATAGTGGCGATTCCTGCTGAATCATAACCACGATATTCAAG
>DBHI01000107.1:28708-29094 GCA_002296125.1 Anaerolineales bacterium UBA832
TGAATCATAACCACGATATTCAAGTCTTTTGAGACCATTCATTATTATTGGTGTAGCGTTTTGTGGACCTATATAAGCAACAATTCCGCACATATACTAGAGTATCCTCCCTTGTATTTATTATAGCTGTAAATATATTGCAGCTATAAATAGTATCTATGTAAAAATCCAGTGCAATTACATTTATTCCAATAGTTACCTAGAGGTTTTGAATAATTGCTTTTTAGATGTGGAAGGGAATGGATTGCGGGATCTGGTCATCCCGGAGGGCATCCGCTGAATTATCGATTTTATATTCACAGAGATATGTGGATACTATTCCTTGTATTGCAAGGTAACCCTCATCCTCGTCAACCAATTTGTATTTATTGGTCCTTGCGCTTTAC
>DBHI01000107.1:29473-29898 GCA_002296125.1 Anaerolineales bacterium UBA832
GTTCCATATCTTTTTGATATTATAGCAGGGTAGTCCAGTTTGCAGAAATTCAAATAGAGTTTGTGATAATCAATTAATTAGCAGGATTTATGTTTGAATATTGTCCACGATGTTCTTCAGGTAATAATTCAGCAATTTTTTGCATTATAAGTTGTGTATGCATGTTTAGAGTTTCGTGCCTGTTGTAACCATATAAATCAGGTAATTCGTACGGTTTGCCAATTACCATACCAACTTTTTGCTTTTTCCCCTTGAGTAACTGAGTAAATATATCTGTTGTTCCTGATATTGCAACGGGTATTATAGGAACATGTGTTTTTGTAGCTAAAAATGCTGCTCCATTTTGTGGATCTCTCATTCCTTCAGGATGGCGTGTACCTTCTGGAGCAATTAATAGAGGTAAATCATTTTGTAATATTCTAATA
>DBHI01000063.1:0-1209 GCA_002296125.1 Anaerolineales bacterium UBA832
TACCGGATCCCGGACCAGCCAACACCAAAACCGGACCCGGATCAGCAGTAACAGCCTTTTGCTGCTCAAAATTTAGTGAAATAACATTTGCCATTTAAATATCAACAATACTACTAACACTATATAATCGCTGTAACAATAATGTAACTAACCAATTGTTTGTTTAGAATTTTTATATGCAATTACACATTGCATATAAAAATTATGGCATAGCCCCTGCTATAGCACTACAAGCAGGACAATTCTGATTAGGTCTTACAACTGAATATCCTGCTTGAGGATCGTCTTCCATAGTTTTCAATATTGCAAAATCTACATTAAACACAATAAACAAGCGAATATTACCCATTTGGCGCGCTAGTGAAACTGCCTGTCCTAAATATTCTGCGTGCTGTGCAACGGTCATATTTATGGGTGGATTCCATGCAAAAGCTGAAGGTAGATAACCCCATTCTTCACCACTGAGATATCCAATCTCTGTCAAACAGATAGATCGTGCACCACCCAAAACAGCACTATATGTGTCTAGCATACCTCTAAAATAACGTGTATAATGCTGAGAACTACCTCTTGGATCACCTGAAGTTGCACTAGGAGGCAGTAAACCTTCATTGTAATGCATACCAACACAATCAAGATAATTTAATGCCCCAGCATTTACCATGGCCTGTAAGAAAGGTTTGTCATCACATCCATAAACCGATCCAACATAACCACATCCTCCAGAAAAAGCTCCTGTAGGAGAAAGAGCTGCACTAATAACCATAGTATTAGGATTAGCTGCTTTAATTCTTGGATACGCTTTCTTAAGTAATTCTGTATAATTTGCTCCACCCATCTGATCAGCAGGCCATTCACGATCTAAATTAGGTTCATTCCATACCTCAATAGCATCAACTCCTAATCTTGCAGCTCTTTCAAGAAATTGAATAAATTGCTCCTGATATGCTGGAGAAGTAATATTATTATGATTAGCATTATCTTTCACGCTAGCTAAAATCTTCAAGCCATTATTATGTGCATTGTTAATATCACCTTCAATGGTTGCTCCTCCAAGATCATAATACTGAATCTTTACCCAACTCATTTTCATCGACTGCATTTTGTCTAATGCTAACAATCCTCCGTGAATCACCTGACCACCTAAACTAAACCCACCGGTACTAGATGCAACAACTGGAACAGCAGTAGGAGCAGGTATATCAGTAG
>DBHI01000063.1:1581-12110 GCA_002296125.1 Anaerolineales bacterium UBA832
TTGTAGCAGTTGCTTCAGCTACTACTATCTCTGGAGAAGGTGTTACTGGAATATCTGTTGGTTCCTCAACTAATGTAGGTAACAATGTAGCTTCTTCAGTTGCTGTAGGTTCTATAACCTCAGCAGACTTATCATCTATAGATGCTAAATCGATCGACTCTGTTGCTAATTCAACGGATAATTGGTCTGATGTATTGAGGCTTTCATCAGCCGTATCAAATCCACCTAAAGCCCAAAATAGTCCGAAAAAAGTTCCAACACCAACCACAACTGTCAAGCCTGCCCACAAAATCGCCAAACTACGTACCTGACCCGTTGAAACTTTTCTGTTTGTTGAAGATGATTGATCAGACATAATGTTAACCCCTTATCAACTAAAATAATTATATAAAAAGTATATTTACAATTTTACTATTTCTCACAATATGTAACATTCAAACTTGCGGATAATATCATGTCACAATGGTTTTGACAAATACACTGCTAAGCATATACAGGCTATAATACTAATAAATTAAGTGAATTGATAAAAACTATGATAACTACTAGTACTGTACTATCAACATCATTATTAATATTTGTGTTACGAGTAATCAATATTGCACTAGACACCTTGAGAGTAATGTTCGTAGTACAAAGAAAACGTGTTCTAAGTGCTTTTGTTGGGTTCATCCAAGCAATAATGTGGATTGTAGTAATGAAAGCAGTCCTAGATAATCTTGAAAACTTTTTTAGTATAGTTGCATATGCAGGTGGATATTCAGCAGGTATTTTAGTTGGAATGGCATTAGAAGAACGTTTAGCAATAGGGTTTAGTCATGTCAGGATAGTAACATCACAAGAAAATCCACAAATCTCAACTACTCTAAGAAAAGCTGGATATGGAGTTACAGATTATATTGGCCAAGGTAAAGACGGACGAGTACTGGAAGTAAATGTAATTGCAAAACGCCGTGATCTCCCAAATATAGAAGAAATTGTATCAAAAATTGATCCAGACTGTTTTGTTACATCTGAAGCAATCACACCTTTGCGCAGAGGATATTGGCGTGTACAATAATTTATAAAGTCAGCGCATCATTAATATTTGTAAAAACTCTTGCTCCAGATTTTTTCAAAACAGACCGCTTTTCCTCGTGAATTCCTATTCCTACAGCACTAAAAACACATTGTATGCCGTACATTTCTAATAATTTGACAGAATTTTTAACCGATTCAATGTTACGTGCTGAATCCTCAAAGACTGTAACATTCACCGTTGAATCAATCAACAACGACAAAGGATGCAACAATTGTCCTGATAAAACTAATTCATATGCAGCCATGAGACTATTTTCTTCATCATGGGATATAGCTGCACCAATAGCTGCTAAAGCATGTACAGGATTCGGTTTAATATAATCACTTGGATCCCCTCCTGTATTAAAAGCAAGCCAATCTGTGCGACCAGATCCAATCATAGGCAATTCATCTAGTCCCAATAATTGAACAGCTAACTCCGCTTCTGGAGAATAATGATTTGCATCGTCATCAACACCTTTAGGGGGCAATGATGGTCGTGCAGTAAATATCACAGGATTAATAATATTCTGTTTTGCTAAATATATTAATCTTTCGGCATTATAGAATGATAACAAAGGTTCATCCTTTTCAGACAATAATGACACTTGTTCAAATAATGATTCAAAACCATATGTTTTTGTAAAATTTCTACTACCAACGGCATAATTTTGAAAAATTTGCATTGTCAATGATTTATTAATATCTCTATAATTCAACAAAACGTTTTTAATCAAGGAATTAAGACTATCATTATCGACTGAAACAAGAAGTTCAAAGGCAACTACTGTGGGCAGAATAGAATCGTTGCCTTTCATATACATTTTCCCTACTTCACGCGCCAAACAAATAAAATCTAAAGCTTGTTTTGGTACATCTAAATTAGAAATGAAACTTAATGCATGTTTTGGATCAGACGGCAAACTCTTATCTCCAATACAATCCGAAACACTAACAAACAAACTAGCTAAGCATATAGCAACCATATCCCACTCATTTGTAATACCATATGCCTCAAAAATTTCTGCCACCCCGTCATGTGATTCTGTGTCAGACCATCCAATATTATGCAATATATAATTGATCGAAAAAGCAAATGACTCTCTATAACCTATTGGAGCAATCAATACATTGTCTATATCTAGAAGATATATCTCGTGCTTCAATTTCTTCTCCGCTTAAGCTCCTGTTCAACATCTTGCAATGTCAAACCTTTTTCAACCAATAACACAATCAAGTGATACAATAAATCAGCTGATTCTGCAACTAAACGCTCGCTCCCTTGGCTTTTCGCTGCTAAAATAACTTCAACTGATTCTTCACCTATCTTCTTTAATATTTCATCCTCACCAATCGTAAACAAGCTTGAAGTATATGAGCCATCCTTCGGGTAAGACTTTACTTCCTGAACAACTTCTTGTAATTCATATAATAATTTCATAGCGATTTACCCCATCAATTTACTGACTTACAATTTTTTATCACTTTTAGAATATGTATCCATATTAAAAATCCGAAATGCAATCTGTACTCCAGGTCCTATACAAATAGCAAACAAGACAGTACCTAAACCCAAAGGTCCTCCTAAAACCCAACCAGATAATACAGCACTAATTTCTATTATTGCTCTAGATGCACGAACATCTAAAGGAGTAGTACGGGCAATAGCCATCATTAAACTATCACGCGGTCCAGCGCCAGCATTAACACCTATATAAATTGCACTGCCAATGCTCATAGATACAATACCTACACATAAATAAATTATCTGAATACCAAAATTATTAGATAATTCTGGTATAACCCAAAGGTAAAAATCCTCCCAAGGTCCTATACTCAATATATTTGCTACAGTACCCCATCCTATAGGTTCACGTAACAACAGGGCTAATAATAATACAATTGCACCAACGACTACTGCACCAGTTCCAGGAGTAATACCGAAAATCTCCGCTAATGCAACTTCCAACACTGCCCATGAAGTCGCACCAATATTTGCACGAATAACAATCGCAATAGCAAATGCAAACAAAGAAAAACCTAATTGAATAACAAAAAAATCTTTAACAAATCTCGACTTATTAGATGGAAAAATTTTACTCATTGATCTCCATAAAAAAACAACTTTTTCTACCTGTGTGACAGGCTGGTCCTGCAGGTTTTACCTTCATCAAAATAGTATCCTTATCACAGTCCACTAAAATTTGGTTTATTTCCATTATGTTTCCAGAAGTATCTCCTTTCCGCCACATTTCCTTCCTGCTTCTACTCCAAAAATGAGCTATCCCTGAATCACAAGATAATCTAATAGCTTCAGCATTCATCCAAGCTACCATTAGAACATCACCACTTGAATTATCTTGTACTACAGCTGGTATCAGACCATCCGAATTAAATTTAAGTTCATACATTATTACAACCTCACTTCAATTCCCGCATCAAATAAATATTGCTTTACTTCAGAGATAGTAAGAATATTGTCATGAAATATCGATGCAGCTAAAGCAGCTGCAGCATTACACTTTCCCAATATGTCTACAAAATGCTTTGGATGCCCTGCTCCTCCACTAGCTATCACAGGCACATTAACAATTTCTACTACAGCTTGCGTCAATTCTTGATCAAACCCATACATCACCCCGTCAGTATCCATACTAGTAAGCAAGATTTCTCCAGCACCTAACTCGACACCACGTTCGACCCACTCCAAAACATCAATACCGGTATTAGTACGGCCCCCACTCACATACACTTCCCATTTTTTATCGTTTTTGGGACTATTAGTCTCAATGTTTATCTTTGCATCAACTGCCAATACTATACATTGACTACCGAATCGTTCTGCGGCTTCTGTTATTAGTTCTGGTTCTTCTAATGCAGCTGAATTGATACTAACCTTGTCAGCACCAGATAGCAACAAAGACCTGATGTCATCAACATTACGGATCCCACCACCCACTGTTAATGGCATAAACACTTGGTCAGCAACTGAACGAACTATCTCAACAACAGTCTGGTGTCCACGATGAGTAGCTGAAATATCCAAAAAAACCAACTCATCAGCACCCATCTCATCATATATCCTAGCTTGCTCTACTGGATCACCAGCGTCACGTAAATTTACAAAATTTACTCCTTTAACAACTCTTCCATCCTTCACATCTAAGCAAGGAATAATTCTTTTAGCTAGCATTTATTTTTCCAATATTCTTCAACAGTTCTAGTAAATCAATATTGCCTTCGTAAAGGGCTTGACCAACTATAGCACCTGACAAACCATATTCATATGCATCAATAACATCATCAGCTACATTCACACCTCCAGAAGCAATAACATCTAATCCAGTTTTATTAGCAAGATCAGCAGTAGCACCTAAATTAAGACCAGTACCAACACCATCACGTGATATATCGGTAAATATGATGCGCTCAACACCCTGTCCTTTCAATCTCTTAGCAATTTGCAAAGATGTAAATCCTGTTTCTTCTTGCCATCCTTTTACTTTTACAAATCCGTCGCGAGAATCAATCCCAACTATAATTTTGTCAGAACCAAATATAACTAATGATGAATCAATTATTTCTGGATTGGAAACTGCAACTGTACCCAATATTACTCTTTCAACACCTAAATCGAGTACATATTGTATATCATCTATATCTCGTAATCCACCTCCAAATTGGATCTTAGCTCCTGTATCAACTATTTTTGCTAAAGCCTTCATATTTTCAGTAACTGATTCGCCAAATGCTCCATCTAAATTAACAACATGCAACCATTTCGCTCCTTCATTCAACCAACTCATAGCTGTAGCATATGGATCTTGCGAATAGACTGTCTGTTGGTTAGGGTCACCTTGTCTCAATCTCACAACTTGCCCACTACGCAAATCAATTGCTGGATATACCGTAAAATTCCTCATCTGTTCTAACCCTTTTCCACAAAATTTTGTAATATTTGCAAACCTATATCCTGGCTTTTTTCAGGATGACATTGAATACCATATAAATTACCTCTTCCAACCACTGAACAAAACACATCACCATATTCAGTATCAGATACAACATCATCCAAATCATTTGGGACACAATAATAGCTATGATTAAAGTAAGCATAACTTCCAGTAGATATACCATCAAGAAGAATATTGTTTGACCTAATGTCTAACTGATTCCAGCCTGTATGTGGTACACGAACAGAAGTGTCATTAAACCTCGTAACAATTCCAGGCAATATACCTAACCCCTTATTGACACCTAATTCATCGCTATATTCAAAAAACATCTGCATCCCAACACATATGCCTAGCAAAGGTTTTTTAAATGCTAATGAACACACTAATTCCGAAGCCCCAATATCCTGCAAACCATTCATGCAATCACCAAAAGCACCTACACCTGGCAATACTACTTTGTCTGCAGACATTATTGTATCCAAATCATTAGATAGAACTACACTTGCACCAACAGATGTCAATGCCTTTTCTACTGATCGCAAATTACCTACACCATGATCAATTATTACAACATTACATTTCATCTCATTACTCAAATAGTTAAATAACTTACAACTATAACTTATCTCGATCTATAAACTACCTTTTGTACTAGGAACAACATTTGTACGTCTATCATCCAAACTAGTCGCATGATCCATTGCAATTCCTAATGCCTTAAACAAGGCTTCTATCTGATGATGATCGTCTATCCCATAAAGTACTCTAGCATGAATATTAGCTCTAATACTTACTGCCAATGATTCAAAAAAGTGATTTACCAAATTTGTAGGTAAGTTTCCGATAGATGATGTATGCCAACTAGCTTGCATGACAGAATAAGGTCTACCTGATAAATCAACCACAACATTCGCCAAAGATTCATCCATTGGGACAAATGATGATCCCATACGAACAATACCTTTTCGATCTGATAAAGCTTTATCAAATGCCTGCCCCAGAACTAATGCTGTGTCCTCTACTGTATGATGCGTATCAATTTCCAAATCACCTTTCACATCAATTCTAAGATCAAACAAACCGTGTACTGCAAAACTCGCAAGCATATGATTCAAAAAACCTATACCTGTATCAATATTATTAGTACCACTACCATCAATATTCAAATCAATCTTTATCTTAGTTTCAGATGTGTCTCTTTGAACTTTAGCCTCTCTCATTTCTAACCTCCATTACTAATCATGTATTACACAATTGAACTACAATTCATATACTTCCATTAATGTCATTAAGAATATCGGTTAACAAATCAGTATGTCTCGGCATACCTACAGAAATTCGAATATGATTACTCAAACGATCAGTATCAAAATAACGAACCAAAATACCTTCTGATCGAAGTTTTGCCAACAAATCCGAAGCACTCATTGATTGAACTTCACAGAGGATAAAATTGCCCCAACTAGGATATGGACGTAAAAAATTCATGTCTGCAAATAAAGTATACATTCGCTCACGTTCAGCAACAATTAATGAAACTATATCTAAAAGATTTTTACTATCCTTCAATGATGCCACTGCTGCTGCAGTTGCAGCTACACTGACGTTATAAGGTTGCTTAATTTTCCATAGCTCTTCTATTATTTCTGTTGGAAATGCACCATAACCAACTCTTAGACCAGCAAGACCAGCCCATTTACTAAATGTTCTTAATACGATCAAATTAGAATTTTCAGGAACCCATTTTATATAAGAGTTCTCTAAACCCGCAAACTCAACATATGCTTCATCAAGTATCACAACTATTGGCAAATTCAGCAGTACTCTTAATTGTTCTTTTGTAATCATATTGCCATCAGGATTGTTTGGAGATGCAATGAATAAGATTTTAGGATTGTTCTTAGATATAACTTCTATTAACTTTTCTGTATCAAGACCAAAGTCCAATGTACGCTCCACAATCAATACCTGAGCACCGTTCACTGCTCCATCAAATGAATACATACCAAATGTAGGCTGACAATCAACGATAGAATCACCTGGATCAATAAATAAACGGATTACCAAATCAATTATCTCATCTGCACCTGCACCAGCAAAAAGATTTTCATACGGCACTTCTGTATATTGAGACAAAAATTGACGTAAAGTTTGATTTTCTGGATCAGGATAAATATGAGGAAAATCTAATTTTGATAAAACATCAGAAACTAACGGACTAGGGCCATACAAGTTCTCATTAGCATCCAATTTAATGATCTCTGATATTGAACGTCCCAACTGCTGTGACAGAATTTCAAAAGGCAAAATAGGTTTGTAAGGTTCAAGCTCTCTGACAATATTTCTAATATTATTACTTGGACTAAATGTTCTATTTAGATTTGATTTAATATTCATAATACAATTCTATTCCTTTCTATCAAGAGAAGCATAAGCATGACCATCTAACAATTCAGAAAAAGCTATCTCTGCTGCCGACTCAGCTAATGCTTTAGATAAATTTTGATCCAATGTAACTACATTCATAATCTTAGTAAAGTCAGAGACATTTAAAGGAGATGCAAATTTAGCAGTGCCACCAGTTGGAAGTACATGATTAGGACCAGCAACATAATCAACTAAAACTTCACATGAATATTTACCAATAAACAAACATCCTGCATTAAATATCTTTTCAGACCATTTTTCGGCATCATGTAAATACAAACAAAGATGTTCAGGAGCATATTGATTAACAATATTGATAGCTGTTTCTATTTCAGGAACTATTAGGATACCCCCTCTATTAGCAAAAGATTGCTGAATAATATCTTTCCTCTTCAAATCTTGTGCTCTCTTAATAACTGAATCTTTTACAGAGTTGGCTAAATCACATGATGTAGTAATCAAAATGGATGTAGCAAGAGGATCATGTTCTGCTTGTGCCAAAAGATCAGCTGCAATCCAATCTGGATTCATAGAATCATCAGAGATGATTATAGTTTCTGTAGGACCATACAACCCATCTATTCCTACATTTCCAAATACTTGACTTTTTGCCAACGTAACAAACAAATTTCCAGGACCAACTATTTTGTCAACAGGTCGAATAGTTTCTGTACCATATGCCATCGCAGCAATCGCCTGAGCACCACCCAACTGATAAATCTCATTTATTCCTAACATATGCGCAGTCGCTTGAACCACGTCAACAACCATTTTTTCATTTTGAGGTGGAGTACAAACAACTATTTCTTTAACATTAGCAACTTGAGCTGGAATCGCTGCCATAAGCAAAGATGATGGCAAAGATGCTGTACCACCAGGAACATATATACCCACTCTGTCTAATGGAACAATGCGCTGACCCATCACACCACCTAAATCTTTAGTATCCCAACCTGAATTTGGTTGCAAAGCATGAAAATTACGTATACGTTCCGATGCTAAAATCAATGCTGATCTTAACTTATCAGAAATGTTATCAAAATTTTCGGATAAGTACTTAGATTCTATAATTAAAGGATCAGGAAAAATACCATCAATCTTCTTTGACCAATGTTCAAGAGATCTATCACCATTATTCTTAACGTCGGACAGAACCTTTGCAACAGCATCCTCTGGTGAAACTCCTAACCCAAAAATTTCTTCAACTCCACGCAATATATGATCAGGATATGCATGCAAATGTTCTCTTCTAGAAAATAGTTTATTAAACGCAAGATCTATATCATCAAAAATATTAATCATTATTCATACCTTTTATCTGTGATAATAAAGCAGTAAAACGCTCAGGTTCCTCTTCGAATACATAATTCACTGGGGAAACTATTACCCCACTACCTCCTATACTGCGTAAATCATGTATAACTTCAACTAATTGATCTTTTTGAACCACAACTTCTACGGAACACATATTCTTCGTATTTCCTGGTGTGATAATACGTGAAATAGTCGGACCCTCTAATCCGCCAAGGTTGATTTCTGAATACATTTTTTCAGCAACTGCTTCTGGATCTTCATATCTCATATTAGCTACAACAATACAATATTTTTCAGCACGCAAATAAGCTTCAATCAACTCCAATATATGACGAGCAACCATTAGCACATCCTTACTACTCCGTAAACTCTTGCTATTACCAATTAGGACTGCCTCTGAAACTAAAATGGTACCATCGACCAACACTTGCAACCTATTATCTCTTAATGTCTGACCAGAAGATACTAAGTCCGATATGATATCTGCATAACCAATTGCAGGTGCAACTTCCAAAGTACCCTCAGCACTAATTAACTCACAAATGGACAAACTATTTTCTGACAAGAACTCTCGAGTAAGAACAGGATATTTGGTAGCTACTCGTAAAGGATTATCCATATTTTTAGTTTTTTCAGCCAGATCCTTAATAGTAATCACATCTTTCCAATCATCTGGAACAGCAACTTGTAGATTACAACGACCAAAACCCAATTCATCATGTAATATCAACACATCATCATCGTCACCCATATGTTCCAAAACAATGTCCAAACCTGTTATACCAAAATCTAAACTACCATTTCGCACTCCTATAACAATATCACCTGGTCTCTGAAATATCACATTAAGATCGGGTACAGTAGGAATAGTAGCTTGATACTGTCTTGGATTAGGTTTGTGCACTTGCAAACCACAACTCTTCAAAAAATCTAAAGCACCTATTTCGAGTCTTCCTTTACTTGGTAAACCAATTCTAATATCTGTTTGATTCATAGCATCTCCAAAAAAAAAACACCTACCCAGACGCTTGGTAGGTGTAACTTACAATTAATAGGGAACTTGCCCGCCGCGTCTAATTACGTGGGTATATTCCTATGATGGTGTTGAAATATTATATTCATTGCCAACATACTATCATACAGATTCAATATGGTCAAATATGTCAAGTAAACAAATTACTTACTAATTTTAACTATCCTTGTGGATATGATCCCATCATCTATTTCAATGATTCCAAACGTTGGTACATTTGTATCATAATATACTGGACCCACAGATCCAGGATTAAAATACAACGTATTCTTAAACCACTTTTTAACTATACGATGAGTATGACCGAAAACAATTATGTTGATATTATCAGAGAATTGACGGCACAATCTCTGATAATATCTATTGTAAGAAAACCCAATAGAGTAATACAAACACTTTTCCCAAATGTAACTCCAAAAACCACCATGCCCATGAGTAATGCCTATTTGTACTCCTCCCATCTTTAACACAAAGCTTAACGGTAAGCTTCTACCTGCACTTGTCCATATATCTCTATTGCCCCTAACAGCAATTACAGGTGCAATCCGTTCCAACTGTGACAATACATGAACACTGGTAATGTCTCCTGCGTGAATAATTCCAGTAACATCATAATAGTGTAATGATTCAAACAATGAATCAGGTATACAATGCATTCTTTCTGGAACGTGTGAATCCGCTAATACGGCTAGAACAATTCTCTTATGACTAAGCATGAATCCAATTCATTACAATTATTT
>DBHI01000063.1:12503-13302 GCA_002296125.1 Anaerolineales bacterium UBA832
CCAAAACATGTCTAATAATTTGTACTACTCAAAAATGTTGTGTTCTCTCAAGGATTTCGTCTATTTCTTTGACAACCTGTGAGGTAGTATCAAACAACACCCCATGCATACCCAACGAGATAGATGTATTTACATTGTCCTTCATATCATCTACAAAAATCACTTCCTTGGGTTCCACATTGATAATCTGACATGCTTGAAGAAAAATACGATCATCTGGCTTAGCAATTCCCAATTCGGAAGAAATAATAATTTCTTCAAAAAAATCTAATTCAGGTATTGACTTGAACATCTGACGAGCTCCTGTCCAAGCATTACTAAGAATTACGGCACGACATTTATCAGACATTCCATGCACATATTTGATCAACTCTAAATTCAAACTGTCACCACTCCAAAAATCTCTCTTTAAACTTCGTAGATCATCTAAAGAAAGATCTAAATTTTTGCGAACAAAATTCCAAACATCCTCAGTATCTGACTCACCAATAGTAGCTCTATGAGCCACAGGATTATCAAAAACCAACTTTGCTAGACCCCAATCTACAAGACCAAAACGCTCTTCCCAAATCCTACGTGGACCAGTATCTAATGTACGCATCAAGACTCCACCAAAATCCAACATAATTGTTATATTTTTCATAATAATATCTTTATCTTTACCTAAATTTTATTCTCATACTAATGGCCATGGATAATTATAAGAAACACTAGTTTCAGGTAAATGTCCACATTTAATTATTCTATCAATACGAGCATATAAAGCGTCAATCTCTATTTGTGATAATAATCCACTTAG
>DBHI01000034.1:0-1126 GCA_002296125.1 Anaerolineales bacterium UBA832
AATTATTAGAGAGGAAATGCTCGGACAGATTAATTCACAATTGCATTCGATGCTTGATTATAGAGTCTATGTTGAAAAACAGTCTTTGTATAATACGCCCCCGGTTTTTCCAATATATGTTACTGGTCTTGTGACTAAGTGGCTGATTCAAGAGATTGGTGGTTTAGAAAAGATGGCAGAGTATAATGAGAAAAAAGCTTCTATACTGTACAATGTAATTGATGAGAGTTCAGGATTCTATCAAGGCTATGCCTTTCAAAATAGTAGATCATTAATGAATGTGACATGGAGTATTTTGGATAAATCACTTGAACAGAACTTTTTGCAGGAAGCCGAAGAGAATGGTTTATATAATTTAAAAGGGCATCGGTCAATTGGAGGATTAAGGGCATCACTTTATAATGCAGTTACATTGGAAAGTGTACATGTGTTAGAAGAATTTATGCGCTATTTTCAATCTCGGTGGGGTTAATTATTTTATAAGTTATACTAAATTAAATAAAAAAACCTCCCTTAATAGGGAGGTTTTTTTATTTAATAGTGTGATTCAAATTACATCATGCCGCCCATGCCGCCCATATCTGGAGCTGGTGGCATTGGTGGTGCATCTTTCTCTGGTTTTTCAGTGACCAGTGCTTCAGTTGTTAAGATCATAGCGGCAATAGAAGCAGCGTTTTCAAGTGCTCCACGTGTAACTTTCGCTGGGTCGATAATCCCCTCGGATATCATATCAACATAATTTTCGGAAATAACATTGTATCCAATAGAAGAACTTTTCTTTTCTTCTTGTGCTCTTCGTACGTTGCTGATAATGACTGATCCATCTTGACCAGCATTTGCTGCTATTTTCCTCATAGGAATTTCTAAGGATTTTTCAAGGACATCCACACCACGTTGTGCATCTTCGTTTTCTAATGAAACATCTGTAAGTGCAGACACAGCATTCATTAATGTTACTCCGCCTCCTGCAACAATGCCTTCTTCAACAGCAGCACGAGTTGCTGATAGAGCATCTTCCACACGGTGCTTTTTTTCTTTCAGTTCAACTTCTGTAGCAGCACCTACTCTAATCACAGCTACTCCACCACTTAGTTTTGCTAAGCGCTCTTGCAGTTTTTCTCTATCA
>DBHI01000034.1:1448-1694 GCA_002296125.1 Anaerolineales bacterium UBA832
TTTTCTCTATCATAATCAGATGTACTTTTCTCTATTTCTACCTTGATTTCTTCAATACGTCCCATTATTTTCTTTTCATCACCTTTACCATCAATAACAGTAGTATCATCTTTTGTAGAAACAATTTTTCCTGCCTGACCTAAATCGGCTACTGTGGTACTTTCCAACTTGCGTCCTAATTCTTCGGTCACTACGGTGCCACCAGTTAATACTGCTATATCCTGCAACATTGCTTTTCTTCTGTCA
>DBHI01000034.1:2014-53649 GCA_002296125.1 Anaerolineales bacterium UBA832
TCTTCTGTCACCAAATCCTGGTGCCTTGACTGCTAAAACATTTAGCATTCCTCTCATTTTGTTGAGGACCAATGTAGCTAAAGCTTCGCCTTCAATATCTTCTGCAATAATCACAAGATCACGTTTTCCAAGTTGTACTAACTTTTCTAACAGAGGTACTAAATCCTGCGCTGCAGAAATTTTCTTGTCATGTATCAATACATAAGGATCATCAATTGCAGATTCCATAGATTCTGGACTAGTCACAAAGTAAGGTGATATGTAACCTCGATCGAATTGCATTCCATCTACATATTCTGTTTCGAATTCTAATCCTTTAGATTCTTCGACTGTAATTACACCGTCTTTACCTACTTTATCCATCACTTCTGCTATTAGCCCACCTATTTCTTCGTCAGCTGCTGATATTCCTGCTACCGAAGCAATTTCTTCTTTTGTGTTGATTTGTTGAGATTGTTCCTTTATGCTTGCAACAACTGCTTGGGTTGCAGCTTCTAGTCCTCGCTTCAATAGCATAGGATTGACTCCAGCTGCTGCCATTTTTAATCCTTCGTGAACCATTGCTTGAGCCAGAACAGTTGAAGTAGTAGTACCATCACCAGCAATATCATTGGTTTTGGTAGCAGCTTGAGACAACAACTGTGCTCCCATATTTTCATATGGATCTTCGAGCTCAATGTCTTTTGCCACAGTTACACCATCATGAGTTACTGTAGGAGCTCCAAATTTTTTGTCTAATGCTACGTTACGTCCTTTAGGTCCTAACGTAGTTGACACTGCATTAGCCAGTTGGTCAATTCCTGCTTTAAGTGCACGTCGGGCATCTTCTTCAAATACTATTTGTTTTGCTGCCATAATTTTAGTCCTTTTTTCTTTTTATTATTAATTGATATTATCCTGTTACAATTGCTAGTACGTCGCTTTCTTTCAATATCAGAAGTTTTTTGCCTTCTATTTTTACTTCAGTACCTGCATATTTTGCAAAAAGTACTTCATCATTCTGAGATACATCCATTTCTATGCGATTTCCGTTTTCATCTCTTGCACCAGGTCCTACAGCAACTACTTTACCTTTTTGTGGTTTTTCTTTTGCTGTTTCAGGTAAGACTATGCCTCCAGCCGTAGTTTCTTCTTGTTCTATTGGCTCTACAATTAGGCGTTCGCCTAATGGCTTTAGATTAAGTGACATATTATTGTTGCCTCCTAGATAATTTATTTTTACTTTTTAAATACACATAAAATTTATTTTGTGCATGGAGATGATAATCCCGCATTCGTACTCAGTCAAGGTATATAGAAGATTTCTAACGAAGCTCTAACAAATAGATTTCTCTATATTATCTGAAATTATTCCTAGAAACACTGTTACTTTAATCACCTGCAGATAGTTTTTCATTAAAAATGTTCAGAAATTCTTCTAAACTCTTTGTACCAATATTGTCTCCAGATCTAGATCTAACAGATACTGAATTGTTTTGTTCTTCTTTATCTCCGACAATTAACATGTAAGGAATTTTTTGTACCTGAGCTTTCCTGATTTTAGCGTTCATTCTTTCACTACTAGAATCTATTTCTACACGTATGTTTTGTGAATTTAGTTGATTATATAAATGATCACAATATTTTAGGTTTCGATCTGTTATTGGAATTATTATTGTTTGTACTGGAGATAGCCATAATGGAAATGAACCTGCATATTGTTCAATAACGACTCCAAGAAATCTTTCCGTGCTCCCAGTGACAGCACGGTGTAGCACTACTGGAGTATGTTCTTCACCATCTTCTCCATGGTAGGTAAGTCCTAGACGATCAGGTTGGATAAAGTCTACTTGTATAGTTGAGAGTTGCCACTCTCTCCCTAAAACATCGCGTGCTATAAAGTCTGCTTTAGGCCCATAAAATGCTGCTTCACCTGTTTCACTATAGTAATCTATATTTGTTGAATCCAATGCACTTTTTAGAGCTTTTTCTGCAGTTTTCCATTTTGCATCATCTTTGACATATTTTCCATCGTCATCTCGCAAAGATAAACGGACCTTGTAGTCAGTAAATTGGTATCGCGATAATACTTCTTGAATTAAGTTAAGTGCTAATGTAAATTCTTCTTGAATCTGATTAGGAGTACAAAATATATGACAGTCATCTTGAGTTAATGATCTGACTCGTGTCAAACCGGTTAGTTCACCGGATTTTTCATACCTGTATAGAGTGGCAAATTCTGCAAATCGAATTGGTAAATCACGGTAGGAATGTTTACCCATTTCTTTGTATAAAGTCATATGACTCGGGCAGTTCATAGGTTTTAAACGGAATTTTATATTGGAATCTATCATTGCAGGGAACATAGAATCTTCGTAGTTATCATAGTGGCCTGATTTCTTGTATAAGTCTTCTTTTACTATGTGTCCTGTCCATACATGCTTATAGCCATATTTTGTTTGTATATCTCGTACGTAAGATTCCATTATATTACGTATGGTTTCACCTTTTGGTGTAAATAGTGGAAGTCCTGGTCCTATATCGGATGAAAAATAGAATAATCCTAATTCAGTACCAATTTTACGGTGGTCTCTTTTCTTGGCTTCTTCTAATGTCCATAGGTATTTCCTGAGTTCTTTTGGAGTGTTCCATATTGTTCCATATATACGCTGTAACATGGTGTTTTTGGAATCACCACGCCAGTATGCTCCTGCTACTGACAAAAGCTTTAATGCTTTAGGATTAATTTCTTTTGTATTATCTATATGTGGTCCTTTACAAAGGTCAGTAAACGTATCATGAGAAAAAAATGTAACATTGCTCTGATTATTATCATTATCTGTATGCATCTCTGCATTGTTTTGTATATCATCAATCAGTTCTAATTTGTATTTTTGTTTAGCAAATTGTGTTTGAGCTTGTAAGATATCTACTTCAGTACGTACAAAGTCATGATTGCCAGCAATGATTTTTTTCATTCTCTTTTCAATTTCTGGGAGATCATCATCGGTAAGTGAGCGGGGCAATTCAAAGTCATAATAAAAACCATTTTCAATTGGAGGTCCTATGGCTATTTGTATTTCGCCTGCGAACATTTCTGTTACTGCTTGCGCCATGATATGTGCTGTAGAATGCCTTAGACGATACATTTGTTCATTGTTGGTATTGGATGTATTCATAAAAATTTATGTAAATGATATTTAGATTGTTATAAGGATCTTTTGATTTCAGTAAATTGTCCTTGATAGTTTAATAGATTTTTGTGGGCGGTATTGGACTCGAACCAACGACCTTTGCGATGTCAACGCAACGCTCTAACCAGCTGAGCTAACCGCCCATATATTACATTATATATTACATTGACAATTTTACCTAAACAATGCTTTTACACTAATTGTTTCAATATTATTTTCTGATGGCTATACATTCAATTTCTATTTGAGCTTTTAATGGTAATCCAGATACCTGAACTGTACTTCTAGCTGGCGGATTATTGACAAAGTATTCGCTATATACCTTGTTCATTTTATCAAAATCATCTAAGTTTGTCATAAATACTGTAGTTTTTATTACATCATCAAGTAGAAAGTTAGCACTAGAAAGTATGTTTTGTATGTTTTGAATAACACGATGAGTTTGATCTTCAATTTTTTGAGATATGAGTTTGCCAGTTTCTGGATCAATCCCCAATTGTCCTGCTGTAAAAATCATTTCATCGTTGTTTGATATTGCCTGTGAATAAGGTCCAATTGCTGAAGGAGCATTTTCTGTGTTTATTACTATTTTAGACATGTGTGATTTTTCCTAAATTATTATATTTATTATATTAATGGATCTGATCATTTCTATTATTATAAGTCTAATAATTGTATATGGATTTGCATTAATCGGCTACCCTGCTAATATATGGGCATGGTTAGTGACAAGCTTATTGTACTTACAAATGATGATGGAGTAGATTCACCTGGTATAGAAGCAGCTGCTAGTGTGTTATCTGATTTGGGTCAAGTTATTGTGGCAGCTCCTAGTTGTCAACAGAGTGGTGCTGGTAGGAGCATGAAAAGTGTATTTGGTAATGTTGATAACAATATTCAGGAAGTAAATAAAAATATTGACGGTGTAAGCTGGTCTTTCTATGCTATTGATGGTTCTCCTGCTCAAGCTGTACAAAAAGGTTTATTAGTAGTTAGTGATCGTTTACCAGATTTAGTAGTTTCTGGAATTAATTTTGGTGAAAATCTTGGTGCTGATTTAACTATATCGGGTACAGTTGGTGCTGCTTGGGAAGCTGCTAGTTTTGGTGTTACTGCAATTGCTGTTTCTTTAGAAACTGATTTGTCTAATCATACAGCGCATTCTTCTGATATCGATTTTACTGCTGCGATGTATTTTACTAAATTTTTTGCTGAGAAATTATTGTATATGGATAGTATTAATGATGTAGATCTGTTGAATATTAATATACCTAGTGATGCAAATGTCGATACCAACTGGAGCATTACTAGACAATCCCGCCAACAGTATTTTGTTGCTACTAATCTTGATAATCCAAAACTTGTTCAGTATAAGAAATCTGATAATTGCCACAATTCTGAACCTGAATCAGATATTTATTCGATTGTTAATAATAGAATAGTTTCAGTCACTCCAATTTCAATTGATGCAACTTCTAGGGTTTCATTAAAAGATTTAGAAAACAAGATTCATCAACAATAAGTCTTTAATAATGTTAATTGGAATGTTCATCAGGCCATTTATCAAGTCTGATCCACAAATTAATTACTTGTCCTTCTTCAACTTGATTGACTCGTGCAGCTAATATTAATGCTTGCTCAGTGAGCCCCGAAAGATTGGTGAATTCAAGATAAGCAGCTCTACCTTCTTCCCAGGCATTTCTACACCTATCTAATAAATCTGGTCCATTCAATGTTCTTAGTACACACCTATTGGTAAATGGTATTTCTGGTCCTTCCGACATTGCTAGAAGCCACGATTCAGTATTAGGTACAAATTCAGGTGTAGGGCCTTCAACAATTGTGATTTTTTCTGGTTCGCTCATATTTGTTTTTATAAAAGTGAGTAATTTTTTGGCATTATGTTAATGCTACTATTAATATTGGTATTGTGATTAGCAATGCTATTGCTGTTACACCTATCAGTACTTTGGTTCCTAATTGTAATACATTAATATCCTGATTGTTTTTTTCTTTAGAGTTATTGAAGTTGGACTCGTCAAATATTTTTCTTGCTTTTTCAATCTGAGATAGAGCCGACTGTATAGGTGTTCCATCATCTCTATTGGATGGTTCAATTATTTCCCAACTTTCTTCTTTTAGGTTTCCATTTTTTTTGCTTTGCCATTGCATAAATGCATTAGTTGCTCTCGAAATTAATTGTATTGTCCACATGATGAAGAAAAAAAATGCTAATAATTTTCCCATTCTTTGCTCCTATAATGGTATTTCTTAATTTGTTGATTTATATTTATCTAAATCATTATTGTTACGTTCTTCTTCAAACGATTCTGAAAAAAGTATTGTAGTTATATTACCAGCAAATTTCATTAGAGCTTTTCCTGCTTGTACACCTTTTTCTGAATTTAGTGCATGATCTAGACTAGGTTTGTTGGCAAATTGAAATTCATGTATCTTATAATATTCCGATTTCCCTTTAGGTTCTCCTTCGATATGACTAACGGTAATCCGTTGTACACCTGGCATTTGTTCCGCTATTGGAATAAACTGTTGTGACCATCGCTCTTCAAAATCATTGATATTTTCTGGCGTATTAAATAGTATAGTCATTTTATACATTGTGTAAATTATACATCGCTGGCCTACATTTTGTAAATTTATTATTTTTAAGTAAAAATCTCTTTCGAAGTTTGGTTTTGGTAAACATCATATTCTTGTTGATTAATTGGTATAATTGAACAATAATTAGTTGGTATAATTTAACTTACTTAATGAAATTATGTGAAGAAGAACAATGATTAGCAGTGGTGTAAAGCTGCGAAGGATAATATTTGTATGACAAAACCACAGAATGTTAGCGTAGACAATAAACGAACTGTTGATTTTGCAGTGGCTATTGGAGGTGCAGCTGGACAAGGCATTGCTACGCCAGGAAATATTCTTGCTAGAATTTTTGCGAGAAGGGGGTTACATTTAAATGCTTATAATGCGTATCAATCGTTGATACGAGGTGGTCATACCTTTCTGACCATACGAGCCAGTGATGCACCTGTGCTAAATATGGGTGATGCTTTAGATGTGATGGTAGCACTTAATCAAGATACTATGGATAGACATTTAGGTATTATGCCAGTAGGTTCATCCGTTATTTATGATGAAGCTAAGATTACACCTAATGATACTCCGGATGGTGTGCAATTATGTCCTTTGCCTATTAAAGAATTAGTGGGTCGCAACAAACTGGCAGCTAATACTGTTGCTGTTGCTGTTGTACTAAATATGCTTGGCATTGAGTTGGATGATTTAGCGGATGCATTAGAAAGAATTTTTTCTCGCAAGGGCGCAGAAGTTGTTGAATCTAATCGTGAAATTGCCGAACGAGGTTATGAATATGCAGCAGCTAATTTTGATGCTTTCACATTTGCGGCTCCCAGATTGTCAAAAGGCTTGGCTGTAGTTACTGGTAATGAAGCAGCCGGTATGGGTGCTCTTGCTGCCGGAGTCAAATTTTATGCAGCTTATCCAATGAGCCCATCTACTGGGGTATTGATGTATATTGCTCAGCATGCTCGAAAGCTTGGTGTAATGGTAAGGCAAGTTGAGGATGAGATAGGTGTAATGAATATGGTAGTTGGAGCTGCACATGCTGGGTGTCGTGCTATGACTGCAACCTCTGGAGGTGGATTTGCTTTAATGACAGAAGCAGTAGGAATGTCTGGAATGCTTGAAACACCGGTAGTATGCATTGATGTACAGCGGGCAGGGCCAGCAACAGGTGTGCCAACAAAGACTGAACAAGGAGATTTATGGCAGATATTAGGAGCTGGACAGGGAGATTATCCAAAATTTGTTGTTGCTCCTAGATCGCAGGCTGATATATTTAATACGATTCCAGAATTATTTAATCTTACAGATTGCTATCAATGTCCCGGTTTGATGTTAACAGATCTATTGATCTCCGAAGGTACTGCTACTGTTGATCCAGATGAATTGGATTGGCAACCAAATATTAATCGTGGTGAAATGATTTTTCCAAATGGAGATGTCAATGCAAATGATAATCCATACGGAGGTTATAACGACGATGCGTATTTGCGGTATGAAAATACTGAGAGTGGTATATCTCCGCGAGCTGTTCCTGGCGTTCCGGGGCATATACATGTAGCTGCTTCAGACGAACATGATGAAGATGGAACACTTATTAGTGATGAATTTACTAATCCTCATAAGCGTAGAATGATGGTTGAAAAACGCGCTAGAAAAATGGAGACTTCTATAGATGCAGTTGAACCACCTCAATTGATAGGTGTCAGTGATGCTGTGGCTACTTTAGTGGGATTTGGATCTACATGGGGTGTAAATGTGGAAGCAATAGAAAAATTAGAATCTGTAGATGAAATTATTGTGAATCAATTGCATATTAAGTGGATTGTACCTTTTCATGTAGACGTGGTAACATCTATATTGGAATCATCGAATAAGATCATTATTGTTGAAAATAATTATAGTGGACAATTTGCACGTTATTTGCGATCGGAAACAGGCATTAAAGCTGATGCTTTCATAAGAAAATATGATGGAGAGCCTTTTATGCCTCATCATATAGTTGATGGTGTAAAAGCAATTTTGGGTGGAGAAACTGAATTGTATGTTCCTACCCATGAGATTATGGTATAAACGATAAAAAAAAGAGAGTATATTATATGACTATTACAGCAACTCCAATAAGTAAACAATTTACAGGCAATCAAGTTGTTTCACTTGATACTATTCCACTATCTAATGTGGAGGTCACTAGAGATTCATTTAAGGGTAAAATCGATCCAGATTGGTGTCCAGGTTGTGGTGATTTTGGTGTACTTACAGCAATGCAGAAAGCATTATCTGAATTAGGTAAGCAGCCCCATCAAGTTATAACAATAAGTGGTATAGGCTGTTCATCAAACCTGCCGGGTTTTATTAATACATATGGCATGCATACTTTGCATGGTCGTGCTTTGGCAGTGGCCACTGGTATGAAGATGGCCAATCATGAAATGACAGTTATGGTTACTGGTGGGGATGGAGATGGATTTGGTATAGGTGGCAATCATCTTATGCATACAATGCGTAGGAATGTTGATCTGACTTATGTTGTTATGGATAATCAAATCTACGGTTTGACAACTGGACAGACTTCACCAACAAGTCGGCTGGGACATCAAACTAAAAGTACTCCTGAAGGAAATATAGAAAATCCAATTAATCCTGTACCGCTTGCTATGGTTGGTGGAGCAACGTTTGTTGCGCGTGCCTTTAGTGGACAGCAGGCACATTTAGTTGATATTTTAAAACAAGCAATTAATCACACCGGCTTTTCTATTGTTGATGTTTTTAGTCCTTGTGTAACATACAATAAGGATAATACATACAAATGGTTTAAGAGCAGAGTAAGGAAATTGGAAGATGAAAATCATGATCCAACTGATTTTCATGCTGCTCTTGATAAAGGTTATGAATGGGGTGAAGAGATACCAATTGGTGTTTTCTGGAAGAGAGAAGACTTACCTGCACTACATCAACTTGAACCAGTATTGGATGAAGGTGGACCATTAGCGTACCGTAATCTAGGATTATCTAAAGAACAATCTGATCAATTGATGTCTGAAATGATGTAGTGGTACTTTTCAATTAATACAGTTGTTGATGAAAAAGTTTTATTTCTGACGATTTGGAATTTCGGTATGATTTTCAGGGTGAAGTGTGTCTTCTATTTGGCGAATAATTGATTCAGGTTCCCAATCAGGACCTACAAACATGGCTATTGATGAAGCTATATTAGTAGCAGTTGCTGAAGGACAAGTTCCCCCAACTATTAGGTTTTATTCTTGGAAACCAACATGTCTTTCAATAGGTAGATCTCAATCTTTGACTGATGTAGATTTAGATAGTGTTTGTCAATATAGTTATGATGTAGTACGTAGACCAACTGGGGGTCGTGCTATTTTGCATGGAGATGAATTTACCTATTCTGTTTGTTTATCTAAGCAAGATCCAATGGTTTCTCAAGGTGTACTATCTACATATGAACGTATTAGTCAAGGTCTATTGACTGGTCTAAAGGAATTGGGAGTAACAGTAGATAATCAAAGTGGTTCCGATTCATCTGAATTATCTGGTCCTGTTTGTTTTGAACATCGTTCTCATTATGAAATTAGCGCTAATGGACGCAAATTGTTAGGAAGTGCACAGATGCATAGTAGAGGGGGAGTCTTACAACATGGTTCTCTTCCATTAAGAGGTGATCTTGCTGACATATGTAAAGTTTTATTTTTTGATTCTAAAGATGTACGTGAGGAAGCAGCTGTTCGAGTGCGTGATCAAGCTATTACACTTTCAGAACTAATTGGAAATGAAGTAAATTGGAAGCATATTGTAGATGCTTTTGTACAAGGATTTTCCTTTGCATTAGACGTACAATTTTTGTTTGGTAATTTGACTGAATCTGAATTGAAAAATTCTGAAAAATTACTAACCGAGAAGTACTCTAATCTATCATGGAACAACAATTAAAATGTTGATGTTTTGTTTCATGTTGACAATTGACCATTTCTTTTAAAATGATTGTTGGTTCTTACGTGATAGAGTTGTATCTTGAGAAAAATATATCACTTAAACAAAAACGTAGTCAAATTAAATCTTTACTTACGAGATTAAATAGGGAATTTAATATTGCAGTTTCTGAAACAGATCATCATGATAAGTGGCAGTCAGCTCAGATTTCTATTGTGACTATCAGTAATAGTAGGTCTGTAGTTGAGTCAATATTAAGGAAAACTGTAAGGTGGATTGAAAAATATCGTCCTGATATATTGGTTGTTTCTGTTGAACTCGAGTGGCGATGAAGGTTTTACATATATGATGAAAATTTTTCGTAACATAAACCCATATTTTTGTTTGTATTTTGGTGTATTTATTATAGGTTGGTCACCAATCCTAATAGTCTGGTCTGAGTCATCAGGGGTAGTTACATCTTTTTATCGTGTTATTATTGCTACTGTAATATTGTTCGTTCCTTTTATTAGAAAATATCGTAAGAAGATAATACATGACAAGTTTTTGATATTGTTATCTGTCTTTGCAGGTATTGCATATGCCTTAGACAATGCCTTATGGGCTACAGGGGTAAATCTGTCAGGGCCTGCTAACCCAACTTTTTTGGTAAATACTGCGCCCATATGGGTTGGCATAGGTGCAATGGTCTTTTTTAAAGAAAAGTTGAGGAGGCAATTCTGGATAGGGCTTTTGTTGGCAATGATTGGTTCCGCATTGATTCTAGAGGTAGATTTGAAACAGTCATTTATATCAGCAATTGGTTCATTGTATGGATTGTTGGGTGGACTGTTTTATGCTGTTTTTTTCTTATTAGGCCAGCGTGTACGTTATCATATGGATACTATTTCTTTTTTCTGGATTGTATTATTTAGCGCTGTATGTACATTAGGAATGATCACCTTAGTGTTTAATTACCCACTAGTTGGGTACAGTTTTACAACATATTTGATTTTCGTAGTCTTAGGTGTTGTGATGCAAGTAATTGGTTGGTTATCAATAACTTATGCTTTAGGTGTATTGCCTGCATCTGCGGTTTCTCCAATACTATTGGGTCAACCTGTTATTACTTCCATTTTAGCACATGTTTTTTTACGTGATTCCATGGAAATATTTCAAGTTGTAGGTGCTTGTGCGGTTTTGATAGGTGTTTTGATAACTCAAGAATCTAGAAATAGATTGATCTCTTAAACCTAGCTGTATATCATATGACAAATGATCCTGATTTATATATTGTTTCACCGTCAACTTTGATTTCACTGTCTGACTTCATATCACATATCATATCCCAGTGAATTGCACTTGAATTTTTACTTCCTGTAAGGGGATATCCGGAACCAATAGCCATATGAATTGTACCACCCATTTTTTCATCGAACAGGATTTGTTTGGTGTGATGAGTGATTCCATAATTAGTTCCAATGGCCCATTCACCTAAGTATCTTGCACCTGAATCAGTATCAAGTATCTTAGTAAGATAGTCTTGATTTTTGGATGCACTAGCTTTTACTACTTGACCCGAATCGAATTGTAATCTTATGTCTGTAATTTCTCTTCCTGCCACAGTAACAGGATAGGTGAAATGTACATGGCCATTTGTTGATGATTCTACAGGACCAGTAAAAATTTCTCCATCTGGCATATTATGCTTTCCGCAGGCATTAACAAATGTTCTATCCTTAATAGAAAATGATAAATCGACATTTGGTCCTTTGACTTCAATTAATTCATGATCTTTAAGCCATTCTACAAGTTTTTGTTGTTTTGTTTGTACGGATTTCCAGTAATCAATAGGGTTACTACTGTTATTAACATGACAAGCTTCATATACGAAGTTTTCATAATTGTTAAGACTCATGTCTGCTTCTTGAGCAAGTGCATTTGTAGGGAACAAAGTTACGTTCCAGGATAGATCTCCTTGATCTCCACGTTGAAGGTAAGTCTGTTGTATTTCTTTATATGCTTGTCTTTGACGTACTTGTTTCGCAGGATCTACTTGAGATAAACTACGAGTATTATCTACACCCTCCACTCTAATAATAGCATCAAATGTATCTACAGCCATTTTATAAAATGGTGATACATAATCGATTTGAAAATCGCTAGCAAACTCATACAATATATCGTCTGCACCCTTTAAAAATGGAGCAATATGTGGATGGCCACCTTGTTCGAGAACCCTTTTGTAAATTTCTAAAAGTAGAGGAATACTTGTCATGCATCCAGGAGACCATATGAGTACTTCATCATTTTGTTTAACTTCTGTTGAATAATCAACAAGCAAATGTGCTAGTTTTCTAATTCGTGGATCAGTCATAACTCTTACCTATTATTTTTTGTATTTTGGTTAATTATACTTATATGTTGAGATTGACCAATACCTTAATATTACATTATACTTAAACTGTCGCTGGCATCTTTTTGAGCGAGACGGCTGAATTGGTATTTTAAAGTAACCTAGTATCTTGTTATGAGTGTTAACTTATAACTAATATAGATATTTATTTCTTTTAGCCCTCGCATTGCGAGGGTTTTTTGTTAATGTATTGAAATTTGGATGTGGAGGGAAATATGAGTTCTATAGAGAATAAATCAATTAAGCGGGTTACCGTAAGGGATCTACAGCGAATGAAAGGATCAGGTGAGAAGATAGTAGCATTAACTGCATCTGATTTTTCTTTTGCTCGGTTGTTCGATAGGTCTGGTGTAGATTTGATACTAGTAGGTGATTCTTTGGCCATGGTGTCTCTAGGGCATGAGAACACACTTTCGATTACTTTAGACGAGATGTTGCATCATTGTAAGGCAGTTGCAAGAGGTTCTTGTAAATCATTTTTAGTGGGAGATATGCCTTTTTTGTCTTATCAAATCAATGTTGCTGATGCAGTTAAAAATGCAGGACGATTTTTGTCTGAAGCTGGTATGAATGGTGTGAAATTAGAAGGAGGTTTAATGATTGTTAATACTGTTGAAGCTATTGTGAGAGCTGGTATACCAGTGATGGGACATATTGGATTAATGCCACAATATGTCAACCAAATTGGAGGTTATATTGTACAAGGAAATGATATTTCCAAAGCTAACTCTTTGCTTGAAGATGCGTTAGCCTTGGAAAAAGCTGGGTGCTTTGCTTTGGTTTTAGAATCAATACCTCAACAATTGGGACACTATATTACTGACAAATTAAGTATCCCGACGATAGGGATTGGTTCTGGCGTTTATTGTGACGGGCAAGTGTTAGTTGGTTATGATTTATTAGGTTTATTCGAAGAATTTAAACCCAAATTTGTTAAGAGGTATGGCAATTTGTCTAGCCAGATTATTAAAGCAGTTGAGCAGTATTCTAGAGAAGTGAAAGATTCTAGTTTTCCCACAAAAAATTATTCACATATGATGTCACCAGATGAATTCAAGTCTTTTTTGGACGCTAAAAATGATCAATTATAAAGTGTTGTTTGACTAGGAAATACATATGCGTATAGCGATTGTTGGTACTGGTGCATTAGGGTCTCTTTTTGCTGCGAAGCTATATCCATGTTGTGAAGTGTTTATGGTGGGCTCATGGCTAAAAGCAATAAATAATATCAATGAACAGGGTTTGCGAATTCAGCATAAATCTAGTGAGGAAATTGTAGGTGTCAAAGCATATAATATAACAGAAGATGTTCCTATGGTAGATTGTGTTTTGATACTTGTTAAGGGCTGGCAGACTAATTTTGCAGGTAAATTGGCTGCGAAATTAGTTCGAAATTCTGGCTTAGTGATCACTTTACAGAATGGTATAGGTAATATAGACAAATTATCTAATTATATTAGCTCAGATAGTTTGTCTATGGGAGTTACCACTCAAGGTTCTGAATTATTGTCTCCGGGTTATGTTAGATATGTAGGTGGAGGTGATACATACTTAGAATCTAACAATGTTCATCTGCAATCTACCTTGACCATTAAGAATATTTTTGAAACTGCGGGTTTTTCAACTATAGTTACTGATGATTTGAGAGGACATTTCTGGGGAAAATTAGCAGCCAGTTCAGGCATCAATGCTATGACTGCACTTTTGCGAATTCGTAATGGTGATTTGCTGTCTAATGAGTATTCAGTAAAATTGGTTGTTGGAGCAGCTAATGAAACAGCTAACATAGCTTCGTCTCTTGGTATTGATGTCCCCTATGATATTTCAGAGTTTGTAATGGATGTTATATTGTCTACAAGCCACAACAGATCTTCTATGTTACAAGATGTTATGCGTGGTGCACCTACTGAGATAGAGTCTATCAATTGTGCTATAGTGAGAATTGGTAAGGAGATAGGAATACAGACTCCCATAAATTCAATGTTGTGTGATCTAATTCGTGCATCAGTTGCAATTGGTGACAAAAATGCAAATATTGAAGTCGTTTAATGATGTTTCGTTAGTTGTAGATAATTTATCAGGTACGCTTGGCTTGGTACCTACTATGGGTTGCTTGCATGCGGGACATTTGTCATTGATTAAGCAGGCTCGTATGCAGAACGATTTTGTTGCTGTAAGTATTTTTGTGAATCCAATTCAATTTGAATCCGAAAAGGATGCGCATGAATATCCTAGGAATTTTGAAAGTGATATTGCTATGTTAGAGAGTGAAAATGTGGATTTTGTTTTCATTCCTGATATCGGAGAAGTTTTTCCTTATGGATATCAGACATATGTGACAGTTACTGAGATTAGTCGAGTCCTAGAAGGATCTCGTAGGCCGGGTCATATGCGAGGAGTAGCAACAATAGTGACAAAATTGCTGATTGTTTTCCGTCCAGATAGTATTTATTGTGGTCAAAAAGATGGTCAGCAATCTATTTTGATTAAGCGGTTGGTAAAAGATCTAAGAATCCCAGTTGATGTTCAGGTTTGTCCTACAGTACGGGATTCTGATGGTTTAGCTTTGTCTTCACGAAATATATACCTTAGCGCTAAAGAGAGAAAATCTAGTTTGTTGTTATATAGTTCTTTATGTAGTGTTCAAGATGCTTTTAGGGATGGAATTAAAAATTCTCATATTTTAAGGAATATTATTGCGAATGTTTTGACTAATGATTCATTACTGGAAACAGTTTATATTTCTATAGCAGATTTTGACACCTTGGAAGAATTGGATCAAGTATGTAACAAGGCTTTATGTAGTATTGCCGTGAAAGTTGGATCGGTAGTATTAATCGATAATATAATTTTGGAGGAAGTCTTAAATGAATGATCAATTATTGCTAACAGTTGATATTGGTAATACTCACATTACGTTAGGTATTTTTTATGCAGATAAACTTGGTCCTAGATGGCGTATGTCTACAACAGTTGAAAAAACGATAGATGAAGTGGGATTACAGATCTTGAGTTTGTTGAATCATGTAGAAGTAGATCCTTCTAAGATATCCGGAGCAATTATTGCATCAGTTGTACCAGCTTTAACTAATATTTTTGTGGATTCTTTTACGCAATATTTAAATGTAGTAACTTTGATAGTTGATGCTGGCGTGAAGACAGGAGTACCTATACTTTGTGATGATCCACGTCAGGTTGGGGCAGATAGAGTTGTAGATGTGGCTGCAGTACGTGCATTGTATAAATATCCAGCTTGTATAGTAGATTTTGGAACAGCAACAACTTTTGATGCAGTTTCTGAAGATGGAGAGTATTTAGGAGGTGCTATTGCTCCAGGGATAGAGATTGCTGCAGATGCGTTATTTCAAAAAGCAGCTAAATTACCTAGAGTTGATATTGTCAGACCTCCCAATGTTATAGGTAAAAATACTAGACATGCAATACAGTCTGGATTGCTCTTTGGATATGTGGGAATGGTTGAACATATGGTGAGGAGTTTTCGTCTTGAATTGGGTTCAAACATGCATGTTATTGGTACAGGTGGATTAGCAGAGGTTATTTCTGTAGAGTCTGACATAATTGACCAAGTGGTTCCCTGGTTGACATTAGAGGGTCTTAGGGAGGTTTGGTTGTTGAATAATGACTAGACATAATGAGAGGACCGATATTTTGGTGATAGGCTTAGTTTCTATTGATATCTTGCATATAGGAGATAAGACTTATAAATCTATTGGTGGAGCAGGAATGTATACAGCATTAGCATCGTATAGTAGTGGTGCATTAGTCAGATTGCTTGCGCCACGTTCTGATATTGTAAGAGATGAGTTGAAACAATTTAGTAATGTCGTAGATTGGTTTGGACCAGAGGTCCAAGAAGATCAATTACCCAATCTTGAGATAAGTCATCATGGAAATGATATAGCAACATTGGAAGCAATTGATTGGGGTGCAGAATATCAACTGAGCAAAGAATTTCTACCTAGAGATTTATCAAAATATAAAATTGTTCATGTTGCAGCTTTAAGTAGTGCTGAGCGGCAGTTGTATTTCTTGGATGAATGTTTATCAAGAGGCGCGAGATTTGTTTCGGTTGGTACATATTCAAAGGTTGTACAGCAGGAACCTGACACAGTTTGTAAGTTGATTGCTAAAGCAGACGCATTTTTTATGAATGGAAATGAAGCCAATTTACTGTTTGGTTCAATCGATGAAATTTCATACGTTGATCGATCACAAATAGTGTGTATTACACTTGGTCGAGATGGAGTTAGGATCATTGATGGTGATTCAAAGAGTGATTTGTCAGCTCAATTAGTTGATGTTGTTGACCCAACAGGAGCTGGAGATACATTCTGTGGTTCTACATTATCTGGATTATCAAGTGGTCTAACAATATTACAAGCAGCTCGTCAAGGTGTTCACATGGCTTCAATAGTAATTACTGGTATTGGTCCATCTGCAGTATTGTCATCCAAATAATATAATGTTAAGATAGATTCATATGCAGTACATAAAGTTAATTGCAATAGATAAATATATTACATTTAGGTCGATAGGTTTAGTAATGCTATGGATAGGTTATTTCTTGCCATGGATTCCTCATGAAGCTGCTGCATTAAATATGGGTGCTTATGATCTATCTAACTGGGTGATGCTATTACCTGAAGTTCAGAAAGATGGCATTGTAATAGGAAGAATGAATTTTTTGATGATAATGGCTTTAATTGTGTTATTAAGTTTTGAACTTACTTTGCAGGGAGGTTTTTCTCAATTATGGTGGATTTTTGTATGCCTTGGAATATTAATAATGATACCCAGTTATCCTTCTATAATGTTTTTTAGGACAGATACATCTGTTATTTGGCAGATATTATTAATAGTTGTGACCTTATTCTTAATGATTGTTTTATGGTTGGTCCGGAATTGGAGATTCTTAAGATTGTTGCAGGGATTTTTTACTTTACTAATTGGATTAGCTTGTTTGTTACCATTTCTGTTGATGCGTCATATATTAAATGATTACTACGGTTCAATTCCTGATATCGGGGTAGGTTGGTACGTAACTTTGTTGGGTTTATTGTTTGTTGTATGTTCTGGTATTGTCAATTATTTATATACAACTTATTCTCTGGAAAAGTGAATTTTATTTGATTGTTTGCGGGTGTAGTTCAGTGGTAGAACGTCAGCTTCCCAAGCTGGATGTCGTCGGTTCAAGTCCGATCACCCGCTCTTTTCATGTGTATTGTTTTGACTAAATATTATTACATTTAATCGAGAGTTTAGTTTTAATAAATAGGTAAATTAGGGTCTATTTCTGTTGCCCAGGCTCGAATACCGCCCTTGAGGTTTTTGACCTTACTAATACCAGCACTAGCAAGTATTTGTAACATTTGTGCTGAACGACCTCCAGTTCTACACATCATTATGTGCTCATCTGTGTTATTAAATTCACTAAGTCTGCCAGGTATCTCACCCATTGGAATTAATTCAGCTTCAGGTAAATGTACAATATCCCATTCAAACTGTTCACGCACATCTATAATCCTCAATTGTTTTCCTGCATCTAGTTGTTTTTTGAGTTCTTGCACAGAAATATCCCACTTATCACCTGCGCTCTGTTCATTATCATGGTCATTTAGGGGCATGCCACAAAACTCCTCATAATCTATTGGTTCGAAAATAGTTGGATTAGTTCCACATATTACACAATTGGTGTTTTTTTTCAGTCTGACAGTGTCAATATTCATAGTTAATGCATCATATAGTAGTAATTTTCCAATTAATGGTTCTCCTATACCTGCTATTAATTTTATTGCTTCAGTTGCTTGAATTGTTCCAATTGTTCCTGGTAATATTCCTAATACTCCTCCTTCGGCACATGAAGGTACTAGTCCAGGAGGAGGAGGTTCTGGGAATAGGCATCTATAACATGGACCATGTTTGGACCAGAACACAGATACTTGTCCCTCAAAGCGAAATATACTACCATATACGTTGGGTTTGTTTTGTAAAACACAAACGTCATTGACTAAGTATCTAGTTGGAAAGTTGTCAGTTCCATCAATAATGAGATCATAAGGTTCAGCTAGTTCTAATGCATTTTCAGACGTAAACAAATTATTATGGATGGTCACATTTACGTAAGGATTAATATCATTGATACGTTTTTTTGCAGAATCTACTTTTAATGATCCTATAGTAGATGTACCATGAATAATTTGTCTTTGAAGGTTATTTTCTTCAACTACATCATAATCAACTAATCCAATGTTACCTATTCCAGCAGCTGCTAGATATAGAGCTACAGGTGAACCTAATCCACCTGTACCTATACATAATATCTTAGCTGCCTTAAGCTTTTTTTGACCAGACAGTGTAATTTCTGGCATTATTAAATGACGACTATAACGAATAATCTCATCGTTACTTAGTTCGATGTTTGTGTGTGAAGAACTATTTACTTGCATATCAAATAATATATCATCAATATATAAAAACTTTGTTAGAAACCGCCAGCAACAGAAGGAACAATTCTTAGTATAGAATTAGGTGTAATTTGAGTGTCTACGCCATTGAGATGTCGCACATCGTCTCCATCAACAAAGATGTTAACAAAAGCTCTCAATTGTCCATCATCGTTGTATAAATGTTGTTCCAATTCATTATGTTGACTCATTAAATCTTTCAGTGCTTCTCCAACTGTATTGCCTTGGACATTTATTTCAGTTTGTCCATCGGTATACAATCTTAATGGGGTTGGCATTTTTATAATTGTCATAATATATCCTTATTATTTTCCTAAATTTTGTTTATTTTATATTGAATATTTCTTCAATAAATTGATTGCGATCATCATCAAGAACCCAACATTTTGCATGATCTACTTTATTGTTGTTTATAGAGATAATCAAATATGACCACCATGGTAGTGCAAATTCACGATCATATTCCGAAGGGTTTGCTGGGCTGTCAGGATGAGAATGGAATACACCAATAAGATCCAAACCTTTTTGTTCAGCAACATCTTCAGCATTCATATATGCTTTTGCACTAATTTTGTATCTATTAGTTTGTTCTTTGGTTTCCCATTCATTTACTAGTGCAAGAATCATGCGTACTGTTCTGTTGTGATTTTTTGTGTACCCAAGTAAAAATCCTGCACCTTCATTTGGGTAGGCATCTATCAAATGATTAGATATTTGCTGATAAATGTTCTTAGAGATGTTAAGTATCATGTTTTGTTAGTATTATCTGTCCAAAATCTGTCTGAAAGATATTTGTATCCATTATCACAAAAAATTGTAACTATTACGCCAGATGATAATGTCTTTCCGAGTTCTATGGCTGCAAAGGCAGCAGCACCTGAGGAAATACCTACTAATAGACCTTCTTCTTTTGCAAGTCTACGAGTCATATCTAGAGCATCTTCAGTTTGTATGGGCATGTGAATATCTGGTAGATTTTTATCATAAAATCCAGGTTTGATTGACGAATCCATGTGTTTTAGTCCTTCTATTCCATGAAAGGGGCCTGCAGGTTGTAAGGCAATAATTTTGATGTTGTTGTTATGTTCTTTTAGATAACTTCCGGCACCCATCATTGTGCCACTTGTACCCAAACCACATAAGAAATGTGTAATTTGATTTTGGGTTTGATTAATGATTTCAGGACCAGTAGTATGGTAATGTCCGTGCCAACTTGATGGATTGTTATACTGGTCAGCATAATAATATTTTTCTGGATTTTCTGATAATAATTCTCGTGCTTTTATTATGGCACCATCTGAACCTTCCATTGAATCAGTAAAAATTAAATTTGCACCTAGTGCTTGAAGAGTTTTTTTGCGTTCAGGACTTACATTGTCTGGTAAGCATAGTGTGACGTTGTATCCTCTTGCTGCCGCAAAAGTAGCATATGCTATACCCATATTACCTGATGTAGAGTCGAGGAGAGTTTGATTTGATGTAAGTTTACCTGATTTTTCTGCATCTCGAATAATGAAAAGAGCTGCTCTATCTTTAATAGATCCTCCGGGATTTGTCCATTCTGTCTTTGCATATATTTCGACGTTTTTTGATAATTCACTAGTGATATGCCTAAGTTTAACCAGTGGTGTGTTTCCAACTGATGCTTCCAAAGACTTTGTTGCCGGTATATGTACTGGATGGTATTCAGGTGATTTAAATTTGGATTTCTTCATAGTTGTAATTAGTTAATGATTTAGGCTTTATAAAACAAAAAGCCATACTCAATTACAATAGCAGGATTAGCAGTTTTAGAACATAAACCTACTGTTGATTGGTTGGCTTTAGAAGCTTTTAACCTATCTATCAAATAATTATGATTTATTCAATTAATAGTAGATTGTTGTTCTTTTTATTAATACACATGCAAAGATTCATTATTACCATAGTCTCACAATTATACAATCTAGCACATACTAAATCATTGTTTAGTAGATATTATATGTTTGTGACGTCGTCTGTCAACTATTTCTTTTAGTGCTTTTATATTTTGAGGTGTATTTTTTCTTAGACTATAATTGAAGTAATTATGCTAAAGTATACAAGAGCGTAGGATTGTTTATATGGAAAATGATAATAATCCAGGATATGATGAAAATTTCAGTAGTAGTATGCGTGCAATAGTCAGGTATCTAGGAACTGTTTTATTAGTCGGGTGTCTGGTTGGTACTGCATTTACTTTATGGACACCTGCATCTATACTGAATCGTAATGTTTCACTTGATATTGCACGTGCTATGGCTACCAGGGTAGGTCGAAATGCAACTAGTGTTCCTCCTACTGCTACAATCGAGCCTAGAGAACTAATTGGTATAGTAGCAGGTCATAGTGGCAATGATTCAGGAGCAGTCTGTCCTGATGGTCTAACAGAAGTGGAGATAAATTTGGATGTTGCTAGTAGAGTTCAGGAAATGTTGTATCAAGCAGGTTATGCTGTGGATATTTTGGATGAATTTGATGATCGTTTGGATAACTATACAGCTAAAGCATTGGTATCTATACATGCTGATTCCTGTGAGTATATTAATGATCAAGCTACTGGCTACAAGGTGGCTACATCACTTGAAACACAAATTCCAGTAGAGTCTAATAGACTTGTGAGTTGTCTTATCAGTCATTATGCAGAATCTACTGGTTTGAAATTTCATGCTGGTAGTATTACCTACGACATGGAGTATTATCATGCATTTCGTGAAATCAATGTGAATACTCCAGCAGCTATTATTGAAGTGGGTTTCATGAATCTTGATCGAGATATGTTGTCTAATAATGCTGACTTAGTTGCACTGGGTGTATCTAATGGCATTTTATGTTATGTGAATGATGAACCATTACTACAGATTGAATAGGAGCACTATATGATCTAGGAATATGTTCATATGATAAAATTTACTGCGCATATGAATGTAAACAAATTTTTTATGATTAGTTAGTATTAATTGTGATATGTACAAGAGAGTTTTATAGTATGAGTGTTCGTGAGGTGTAACAATGTTAATTGTCAATGGTCAAGTAGTAGTGTGGGGTGATGAAGGGACAATAATTTCAGATGGAGCAGTATTAATTGAAGGGGATCGTATAGCTGCAATTGGTACTACGGCTGATTTACTTAAGAAATATCCTACCAATGAAGTTATTGATGCGAATGGCGGATTAATAATGCCGGGTAACATTTGTGCTCACACACATTTTTATGGCGCATTTGCTCGTGGATTAGCAATACCTGGGGATGCACCGAAGAATTTTCCTGAAATATTAGAAAGATTGTGGTGGAAACTGGATCAATGTCTAACATTAGACGCTATTAAGTACAGTGCTTTGGTTTGTCTTGTGGATGCTATCAAACAAGGTACTACTACTTTGATTGATCATCATGCTAGCGCTACTTGTGTCGAGGGTTCATTAGATGTGATCAGTCAGTCAGTTAAAGAGTCAGGTCTACGTGGCGTTTTATGTTATGAGGTTTCCGATAGACATGGTATGGATTATGCTAAAGAAGGTATTATGGAGAATGTACGTTTTATTGAAAAATTAAAAGGACAACCAGAAAATCGTCTTAGAGGAATGTTTGGTTTGCATGCATCTATGACTTTAAGTGATGATACTTTGGCAACCTGTGTTGATGCAATACCTGATGGGGCTGGTTTTCACATACATGTGGCTGAACATCAATCCGACCAGACAAATAGTCAGAGGGTTTCTGGAGTTAGGGTAGTTGAAAGATTACATAAATTCGGCATACTGAATCAGAATACTATAGCAGCTCATTGTGTGCATCTTGACAATCATGAGATTAGTTTATTGTCTGAAACTGGTGCTTGGGTGACTCATCAACCTAGATCAAATATGAACAATGGAGTAGGAGTAGCGGATGTAGAATCACTAATAAAAAATGGTATTCAGGTTGGTTTAGGGAATGATGGTTTTTCGAACAATATGTGGTCAGAATGGCAAACTGCTTATTTGCTACATAAAGTATCAAGTTTGGATCCAAGAAAAGTACAAGGTGATTTAATTGTTGATATGGGAATCAATAATAACTCCTCTCTGGCAAGTCAGTTGTTCAATGATATACCTCTTGGTGTAATGGAAGTAGGAGGTTTTGCTGATATTATCATAGTTGATTATTTGTCTACAACACCATTAAGTTATGAGAACTTGCCGTGGCATATTATTTTTGGATTTGAGTCAGGTTTGGTCAATTCAACTATTTGTGCGGGAAAGGTTTTGATGAAGAATCGTGAACTTATGTTTTTGGATGAAGTAGAGATTTTTGAACGTAGTAGAGAGTTAGCTAAGACAGTATGGGATAAGTTTTAAGTATAAAAATAGGAAAATATTTATTATGTTACCTTTGATATCAGTTATTGGTGGAACAGGAGCAGAGGGTAGTGGATTGGCATTGCGTTGGGCTTTTGCTGGTTACTCCGTTTGCATTGGTTCACGTACATTGGAGAAGGCTATGTCTAAAGTGGATGAATTGAAAAGCGATTTTCCAGATGTAGCAGATTTTTTGACGGGTCAAGATAATTATAGTGCATGTCAGACATGTGATATTGCTGTGTTAGCAGTGCCCTATAGTGCACATGCAAATACCTTGTTGGAAATGAAAGAGAATTTAAGAGGTAAAATATTAGTAGACGTTACAGTACCTCTTAATCCTCCAAATGTGGATAGGGTATATTTGCCTGAAGGAGGTTCTGCTGGCTTGGAGGCACAGGTAGTTTTAGGCTCAGAGGTTAAAGTTGTATCCGCATTTCAGAACATTGCTGCGGGTCATTTGCAGGATCCAAATGCTGATATTGATTGTGATGTATTGGTATGTGGCAATGATTCTGATGCTTGTGATAAAGTTGTAGAACTAGTAAAGGCTGCTGGAATGAATGGTTATAATGCTGGTTTATTAGATAATTCTGTAGCAGTTGAAGCTTTGACTCCAGTTCTCATTAGTTTGAACAAGCAGTATAGAGTTAGGAATGCAGGAATAAAAATTGTTGGTATTGGTAATACCTGATATGTGTTTATGTTTATTCTACCTTGTCGATTAATTAGATAGTCTTTGTTACAAATGAATAATAGTCATAGACTTTCTTTAACAGCTTTGATTGATATTCCATGTATCAGTCCTGGTGATGATATTCAAAACATTATTGAAGTTGGCTTGAATAAAACCGGTATTCAGTTAGAGAGTGGTGATGTTATTGTGGTAACACATAAAATAGTCTCTAAGTTAGAGAATAGATATGTTGACTTAAGAAATATTATTCCTACAAAACTTGCCTTGGATTTGTCTGAAGAAGTTGACAAGGATCCTAGATTAGTAGAGTTAATATTGTCAGAATCTGTAGGTGTTGTAGCGAAGAAAAAAGGAGTGCTGATTACTGAACACCGTCTAGGATTTGTACTTGCTAATGCTGGAATAGATGCATCAAATATTCATCAGAATAAAAACAATGATCATGTTTTGTTGTTACCTATTGATCCCGATGAAACATGTAAAATAGTGAGACAAGGATTAGAGTTGATGCATGATGTCGAAATTGCTGTTGTGATTAATGATAGTCATGGTCGTGCTTGGCGCAACGGAACAGTAGGTGTAGCTTTAGGTTCTTCAGGTTTGCCGGCATTATTAGATCTTAGAGGTAGTCAGGATATCTTTGGAAGAGAACTAAAAGTAACCGAGGTTGGTTGGGCAGATGAGTTGGCAGCAGCAGCTTCGCTTTTGATGGGACAAGGTAGTGAGATGAGGCCAATCATACATATTCGAGGTCTGTCATGGGCAGGCAGTAATGGCAATGCTTTTGATCTGATTAGAAAAAAAGATGAAGATTTATTTAGATAATTAATATAGTAAATATGATTATTCCGCATAGATATAAGGATTTATTGTCTTATGAAAAAAAAGCTTTTGCTAATTTGGCATTAGTACTTAAAGATGGAGATCCTCATGTTACACCATTGTGGTTTGATTTTGATGGCAAATATATTCTAATAAATAGTGCTGTTGGTAGAGTGAAGGACAAAGTGATGCGACGTACTAAATCAGTGGCATTATCAATTTCTGACCCAGATAATCCGTATCGTTATATTCAGATCAGGGGAAAAGTTGTGACAATTACTGAGAAAAAGGCCCGAGAATTTATTGATCATCTGTCAATGAAATATACTGGTGAACTTTATATAGGATATGCAGGTGAAACAAGAGTCACTTATAAAATTCTTCCAAAATTGATTTCTTATATGGGCTAATGATTTGTCGTTTGACATTTTGATTGTGTCTGATTAAATGAAGTGAACTAATTTAGAACAGTGATGAAAAAAACCTTTAAAATAATATTTAAGTCACTATTATTTTTACCCTTTTTTTTCGCTTTAATACATCAATCTGACTCAGTTAGTGTGGTTAATACTTTTATATTACCGTATTCTATTAACTGGTTGATAGGTGTAGTTTTGCCATCATTAGTTTTGTCAATTATTTTATATGTATTAGTCAATACAAGATTGAGAGATTGGGCTATTAGCATTATGAATGGTGGTCCATATTTATCAATTTTGATATTCATGCTATTTGTATGGTTATTTGTAACTGTAGAAGTTGGCTTACGTTCTTTTTATGCCAAACATACACCATCACCATTTCATGTAGGAATGAATTATTTGGGTTATAGGGGTTCAGTGATATCGTTGTTTAAGTCTGAAAATGATATTTATGTAGCTGCAATAGGAGGTAGTACAACATATGGTAATGGAGTTGATTGGTGGGATGCATGGCCAGCATATACAGAAGATAGGTTGAATGCTCAATATAATATTTTGAATCATAAAAGATTTCATATAGCAAATTTAGGCTTAGAGGCAGCTGGCCTGGATTGCGGCATTCGTCGTTTTGAGCATTTTGATAGAATGTATGATTTTGATGTTTTAGTTATTCATGCGGGCTATAATGGTTTGGGTGATTGGTGTCAATTGTGGTTGCCAATAAATACTAGATTGAGAGATGTATCTCTGTTATTCTATATGGTTTTGGACTTTGTAGAGCAACAAGAATGGTATACAAGAAATAGTTTTTGGAATCTAAATATTACCAAAGACGATGAAGACTGGATTCAAAGGGATACAAACTCTGAGTTTATCAATGTATATTTAGAATTTGTTTCAGAAGTTTTGAGCCGTGGAATTAAAGTTGTTTCTATTTTGCAACCAGGTTTATCGGGTACTTCATCAGGAGATGAATTAAAACATCACCAAAATATCGATGAACTCAAATTGACACTTGCAGTGCGAGCAGATGATTTAGGATTGCGTTTGGTAGAGGAATTCAATCATTTAGATGATTTTGTTATCATTGATTTGACAGATGTGCCGGATAAATACAAATTCGATTCTGTTCATTTGAATGCTAATGGTAATAAATATATATCCGAATTTATTGCTTCTAGTATTTCAAATGTTATAAGCAAATAAATTAGTGTACTAGAATATTTGTGATATATATATATATCATTATGAGTAAGGTATTTTTGATAGAAAATAATTTAAAGTCAAGACGGTCAATTAGACGGTACTTAACTGATTCAGTATGTAATAAGATCTTGTTTAGACTACTGGAATCTGCCACATGGGCTCCCTCTTCACATAATAGACAGCCTTGGAGATTTGTTGTTATAAAACAGAATAGTAAAAAAGAAGATTTAGCTTATGCAATGGGTGATAGATTGCGTGCAGATCGTTCCAAAGATGGTGACAATATGGAGATTATAGAAAAAGATGTTACTAGATCTATAAATCTTATAGTAAATTCACCAGTTGTAATAATAGTCTGTTACAGTATGATTGATATGGATAAGTATTCTGATGAATCTAGATCTTATGCGGAGAAGATTATGGCAATACAGAGTACAGCTATGGCAGTTCAGAATTTGATGTTGGCTGCTCATGCTGAAGGCTTATCGACATGTTGGAGGTGTGCTCCATTATTTTGTGCTGATACTGTTGTTAATATACTAGATTTGCCTGAAGATTGGAATCCACAAGCTCTAATTACAATGGGATATCCGAATGAAACTCCCAAAGTTCCTACTCGCTTAAATTTATCTGAGGTAACTGAATGGATGTAGGATCATATGTAGCATTTGCAGGTGGAGTAGGCGGTGCTAAGATGGTTCAAGGAATGTCAGGTGTACTTCGAGATGAGCAGTTAAAAGTTGTAGTAAATACTGCTGATGATTTTGAGCATTTAGGATTATATATATGTCCAGATTTGGATACAATAATGTATACATTATGTAATTTACATAATGTTAAGACAGGTTGGGGTTTAGACAATGAAACCTGGAATTTTATGCAATCTTTGTCTAATCTAGGTGGTACTACTTGGTTCAGTTTGGGTGACCATGATCTTGCTACTCATGTGGAACGAACAAATCGATTAAATTTAGGAGATACTTTAACTGAAATTACAGCTGATCTTGCTAGCAAATTAGGTACATCTATTTGTATTATTCCTATGAGCAATGATCCTGTACGGACTGTTGTTCATACTAAAGATGGTCCAATTGCTTTTCAAGATTATTTCGTGCGTCTTGCATGTGAACCAGTAATAAATAGAATTTGTTTTGAAGGTATAGAAAAAGCATTATTTAATCCATTGGCTACAAATGAATTAAATTCCAATAGCTTGAAAGCAGTGATAATATGTCCTTCTAATCCATATGTGAGTATTAATCCGATTCTATCGTTAAAAAGTGTTCGAGAAACTTTGTCTCGAGTTAAAGTACCTATTATTGCTGTTTCCCCTATAATAAAAGGCAGAGCAATTAAGGGTCCTGCTGCAAAAATGATGAATGAATTAGGTTATGAACCGTCTTCATCAGTGGTTGCTAAAGAGTATTGTGACATTATTGATGGTTTTGTTATTGATAATACAGATATTGATGTAGTTGACTGTATTCAAGAGATGGGTATATCTGTGTTGGTTACGAATACAATTATGAATTCTATAGAAGATAAAAAACAGTTGGCGCAAGATGTTATTGAGTTTGCTGGTGATATGATGATAAAGGGTGTTTAATTTATGTCTAATTGGGCGATTGTTCCTGTGAAAGAGATCAGTTCTAGTAAGAGCCGTTTGTCTACTGTTCTTGCTGATATTGATAGAGAGACGCTTGTAATTGATTTATTTATTAGAACATTGTCCGTATTGCAGATTGTCAATTCAATAGAGAAAACTATAGTAATTAGTCGTGATAGTGATATGCTTGATTTAGCTACTAAAAGTGAAGCGTTAGCAATCAGAGAAAATGATAATTCTGATTTGAATAGTGCAATTCAACAAGCAACTTTTGATGCAATTTCTTTTGGATCTACAGGAATATTGGTTCTTCCTGCTGATTTACCTTTGTTGTCTGTGGATGATGTTAATAATATGACTGATTATGAAAAATTGGACAAAATATTAATGATTGTGCCAGATAGGCATGGGATTGGTACTAATGCTCTGTTTGTTAAGCCACCAGGTTTTTTGAAATATCAATTTGGTGTTAATAGTTTTGTGTCTCATAAACGTGAAGCACAACGTATGAAAGCAGAATTATTCATTAATCATTATCCTAACGTTGAATTTGATATTGATTCTCCAGATGATTTGAGACGATTAAGTGAGATGGACTTTTCTTTACACAATGAGGAGGTATAAGTTTATGGATAGAGTAGCGCTTTATTTACAAGATGCACATTCTTTAGATGATGGAATCAAATTTGCTAAATACGCAGAGCAAAAGGGTTTTGAGGCTGTGTGGCAAGCAGAAAGTAGATTGGTGCGCGATGCTATAGTACCTATGGCTGCTTTTGCTGCTCACACAACTAAATTAAAAGTTGGCTCCGGTGTCATCAATAATTGGACTCGTAACATTGGATTATTAGCTTCAACATTGTTGACATTAGATGATCTTGCTCCTGATAGAATTATTTGTGGGATAGGAGCTTGGTGGGATCCTTTAGCAGCGAATGTTGGAATTACTCGTCGAAAACCTTTATCAGCAATGCGGGAGACTGTAGAGGTTTTGCGTAAATTATTGTCTTTACAAAATGTTACTCATTCTGGTGAATTTCATCAATTAGATGGTGTTGAACTTGATGTTATACATGGTCGTACCGAAGCTAGGAATGTACCAATATATATTGGTGCTACAGGCCCCAAAATGATGGAACTTACTGGTGAAATTGCAGATGGTGTAGTACTAAATTATTGCGTTCCACCTGAATATAATGATAAAGCAATGCAGCAATTAGAAGATGGTGCAAAGCGTTCTGGTCGTGATATTAGTGAGATAGATCGACCACAATTAATAGTATGTTCCGTACATGAGGATCGGGCAAAGGCTATAGAAGGAGCCAAAACATTGTTGACTCAGTATTTGGCTCAGCAACCGCATATTGCTCAGGCATCAGGTGTATCTTCTGATATTGTTGATAAGGTTCAGAAAATATTGGGTTGGCCTGCCAGTAAGGATCAAATTATAGAAGCTATGAAATATGTACCTGATGAATTTGTTCTAAGTATTAGCGCTACTGGTACACCAGATGAAGCTCGAGCACGTGTAGCAGAATACGTTAAAAGAGGATGTACTTGTCCTATTCTATACCCATTAGGAGATCCTTATTTGATGATGGACGCATTTGCACCAAGTAATTAGATCGAATGTCATAGGGTAGTACTTTCAAAAGGTGAAGTTACTTCAAAACTTGCTCAAAGGCTTTAAGTGCGCAATCCAGGTCATTTTGAGTATGAGCAGCAGATATTTGAACACGAATGCGAGCTTTGTTTTTTGGTACAACTGGATAAGAAAAGCCTATGACGTATACGCCAAGCTCCAGAAGGCGTTTAGCCATGTTGTGTGCTGATAGTGCATCTCCTATCATAATGGGCAATATGGGATGTTCACCATACGGTATTTCAAAACCTATTCCAGATATACCTTTTCTAAAATAAGAGGTGTTTGATTCTAGTTTGTCGCGCAACTCAGTGGATTCTGATAATAGTTCTAAAGATTTTAACGATGCACCAACTATGCTGGGCGATAAAGTGTTAGAGAATAGATAAGGTCTAGATCGTTGTCTTAGAAGAGATATAATTTCTTTTCGTCCACTAGTATATCCTCCGCTTGCTCCTCCTAGAGCTTTTCCATACGTTCCAGTAATAATATCGATTCGTTCTATAACTTCATGGTATTCATGAGTTCCACGACCAGATTGTCCTAGCACACCAACTGCATGTGAATCATCAACCATTACAATAGCCTGATATTTATCTGCTAGGTCACATATTGTTTTTAGGTTTGCAATTGTGCCATCCATGGAGAATACTCCATCCGTAGCTATCATGCGAAATCTAGCTGCTTTGCAGGCTTTTAATTGCTTTTCCAAATCGTTCATGTCATTATTTCGGAATCTATATTTTTTGGCTTTACACAATTTGATTCCGTCTATGATACTAGCATGGTTTAAATCATCACTAATGATTGCATCTTCTGGTCCTAGTAATGTCTCATAAAGTCCAGTGTTGGCATCGAAACAAGATGTGTATAGAATAGTGTCCTCTGTACCAAGGAAAGCACTAGTAGCATTTTCTAAACTTTTGTGTATAGATTGAGTTCCACAAATAAAACGTACGGATGACATACCATAACCCCACAAGTCAAGACTTTTATGAGCACTTGCAATGATAGCTGGATGGTTTGCTAAACCTAAATAGTTATTTGAGCATAAATTAATTATTTCTTTATTACCCTGCACCAAAATTTTAGAGTGCTGTGGACTATTTATTATTCTCTCATCTTTGTATAGGCCAGAATCATTAATATTTTCTAATTCTTGTAGAATATGATTGCGTAGATTGTTGAACATCTATATTTTCTCCCAATCCAGAATTACTTTTCCACATTGTCCTGAACGCATCAAGTCAAAACCATCGGCATAATCTTTATAATTCATTTGATGTGTAACTACCTTAGAGATGTCTAATCCAGATTGTAGCATTGTAGTCATTTTGTACCAAGTTTCAAACATTTCTCTTCCATAAATACCCTTAATAGTTAATCCGTGAAAAATTACTTTGTTCCAAGCTGTAGTTGTGGTATCCGGAAGTAATCCAAGCAATGCTACTTTACCTCCATGACTCATGTTTTCTACTATGGATTGTAGTGCGTCAGGATTACCAGACATTTCTAGTCCAACGTCAAATCCCTCTTTCATACCTAGATAATTCATTGTATCTTTGAGAGTTTGTTCCATAGGATTAATAGCAACACTAACTCCCATGTTTTTTGCTAATTCAACCCTATAGGGATTGGGATCGGTGATTACTACGTGACGTGCGCCTATATGACGTACTATTGAAGCTGCCATGAGACCAATTGGACCTGCACCTGTAATAAGAACATCCTCACCGATGACATTGAATGATAATGATGCATGCGTGGCATTACCTAATGGATCGAAACAGGTGAGTAATTCTAGAGGTATTTTACTGTCGCAAGGCCATACATTAGCAACAGGTATTATTAAGTATTCTGCGAAGGAGCCAGGACGATTGATTCCTACTCCTAGTGTATCACGGCATAAATGTCTTCTTCCCGCCAAGCAGTTGCGGCAGAGTCCACACACTATGTGGCCTTCTCCTGACACTAAATCACCTGGAGAGTAATCATGGACGTTACTACCAACTTTGTCGATTGTTCCTACATATTCGTGACCTATAGTAAGAGGGGGGTTAATGTTATGTGATGCCCAATTGTCCCAATCATAAATGTGTAAATCAGTTCCGCAAATGGAACTCTTCATTATGTGAATGCGTACTTCATCTGGACCAGGCTCAGGAGTGGGAACTTCTTTGAGTTCAAGACCTATTTGTGGTCTTGTTTTTACCAGTGCTTTCATACAATTATTATCAGCTATTTTGTATTTGTTGCCATACTTTCTTGATTAAAAGTGCATCATCTTCCATAATTGGACTTTCACATAGTAGTCTGCCTGAGCAATGGTAATCGGACAGTACTTGAAGAAAATCAATGTAATTAAGATCTCCTTCTTCAAAAGTTAAGTGTTTTCTCTCTCCTTTAGGACCGTATTCTATGCCAGATATGTGAATATGTAGGTTGGTTAGTTCTTTTTCACCCAAAACATTGCCTATAGATTTTATTATATCTTCAAATTCCTTATATGTGTTGATTGTGCCATCACCATTGCGTGCATGTAAGTGAGCGATGTCTATGCATGGTGAGACTCCCGGTATATTCTTGGAAAGTGCAAGCGTATCTTCTAGTGAACCTAGCATTGCACTTTTCCCCATGGTTTCTGGACGGAGTGTGACTAGGTTAGAAGCATGTCTTAGTTCCTCAATGCATCCATTTAATCTTTCTATAACTAATGGCAATACTTCTTTGGGAGGTGCACCAAAATATGAACCGGGATGAAAAATAATATCTGTTGCTCCTGCTAAATGTCCATAATGTGCTGCGTCCATTAATCTTTTGCGGCTTTTTGGCCATTCTTCTTTTTTGGCATTTAAATTGATAAAATAAGGTGCATGGACACTAAGAGTGATGTTATTTTCCTTGGCAGTTACATTTATCCTTTCACAAGTAGATTCTTTTACGCGTACAGAATGCACCCATCCCAATTCGAGAGTTGTTAGTCCTAACGTAGCGGTTTGTTTAATGGCTCCTATTGAACCACCAGGGCTTTTAGGGGTGGTCATTGGTGATCCTACAGTACCAAACTCAAAGTAATTTTGTTTCATTATTAATACCTTTTCGATTTAGATTTTGTTTTCATGGAGTTGTAGAAATCTGATTGTTGTTTACACAAGCACATGCAACTAATGAGATTCCAGTTTCGCTATTTAGTAATTTGCCACGATATGGCCTGTGTTCTCCAATTACATGCCATTTATCTAATTGAAATATTGGTGGTCCATCTGCTGGTATCCATTCTCCATTATATTTTCTTGCCAAGTGTAGATGTGTTCCGGTTGTTTCTAATTCACCTTCACAAGAGGGTCGTCCTAAACGTTCTCCTTTTTGTATTGTTTTTCCAACTCTCAATTTGTATTTTTCCGGTAAGAGGTGAGCATATATTAGAGTCCATCCAGTTAATTCTGAACCATCATTATCTAAATTTTGTGCTACAACTCCAGTTCCCATACGAGTGATAATTCCATCTGCAGGTGCTATGATCCAATCGTTACTTTCAGTGCATCCAGGTTCTGCTAATTGTGGTGCAAAGTCTATTGCCGCCCATGGACCTGAATCTCTCCATGCATTATGGGGTCCACCTGTATAGTTCCAAATTACTCCTGGTTCGAATGGTAGATCAATTGTGGGTTGGGATAGTCCAGGTTGTATAATGTCAATTTGATATTGGAAAGGATCACCAAATAATTGTTTGTAAGTTGCTGAAAAACCATCTGGTCCAATAGCTTTTTTAAACAAAGGTTCTGAATATAGAGATGAAAAAAAAGAATATATTGCTACAGTTCCTGCATTTAAGTGGGGATGTAATTGATATATTTCATTTTCAGCTAGTTTTAATTCTTTGAGTCGTCCATGTCGCCATCCATAGTACCCATTATTTAATTGTTCTGCTGCCCACATTAACTGATTGGGTAATTTAGCAAATTTCCATTCTTGTACATTGAGTGGGTATTGTATTATCGAATTTGTGGTAGTGGTCCCAGATATTAATCCGCTTTGGTATTCTATTAACGCTAGTAGTATTCTGGGGTTTACTGAATATTCCATTGCAATATTGTGTACTATCTGCCATCCTGGTAATAAATATTCGTTCCCTGCTTCAATTTGCCATAACCATCCCTGACTGTATTTTTTTACTTCTTCTTCTATATTAAGATTGAGTTGTCCTGGGCCATATATGGTCTCACTATCTGGGATTATTAGAAAAGGTTTGGGATTAGTATTTATGCTAATCTCTGGAAGTATTACAATCACATTCTTTTTTAGGTGATCGGTTTTGTGTAAGTTTGGATTTGCTTTTTGTAAAAGTTCATAATTAATGTTAAATCGGCGAGATATTATTGGCAAAGTATCACCGTTCCAAGTTTTGTATGTGTCAAATTGAGATGGAATATATTTTTCTTTGGTTAGATGTACTATAGGGGAAGTAGCTTGTTGTTGTATCGACAAGTCAGTTGATTCATCAGTCCTTTCAGATATTTGTACGTTAGGAGGAGAAAGCGAAGGTTCTATTGGCATTGAATCTGATTGAGGAATTTGACATGCTTGTACAATTAATGCTATCAAAGTCAGTATAATTAAAGTGTGTGTTTTCGTTGTTATATTCATATATTATTGGAATTATACGACATTGTGTGACGTATGCTAAGGAATAAATTATCATCCATTAAGTAATTGCTGTATGTTATTGACACATTTAAATTGTTGCAAAGCTTGTTTTCGCGTAATTATACGAATAATATCATGTTTCGTATTAGTTGGTATCCAGTTTGATAGAGTCTATGCTGATTCAACAATTCCAGATCCGCGTTTAGGAATTGTTGAATCATATCAATCACCGCGTCATGCGACGAAATGGGACATTGGGTGGGATCGAATAGTATTTGAATGGTATAAAATTCAACCATTTGGGTCTGATAGTTGGCTTCCTGTACGTCCGCATGGACTTGCATCAAATGGTTTGAATGTTATGAGGAAAGATAAAGGTATATTTGAACATTCATTTGTACAAGAGCAGTGGATCGATCAAGCACTAGATGATAATAGAGAAATAGTTGCACTTTTGATTGGCACACCAGATTGGGCAACTGATGGATTGCCTCATCGAGGTGTTCCCAACGGATTATATCTTCCAGTTAACGATCCTAATAACCATTGGGCTCAGTTTGTGAGGGGAGTTTTTAATGAATACGGTGATGTGATCAAAAATTGGGTGATTTGGAACGAGCCAGACATATCATCCGACCATCCAGGAGCACAATTTGATGGATCGGTAGAAGATTATTATCGTTTGGTAAAAGTTGCTTATCTGGTATCTCAAGAAGTAAATTCAGACATTGTTATTCACTTAGCTGGATTAACTTATTGGCATGATGTGGTCTATGGACGAGAACCATATTTGCAGAGATTGTTAGAAGTACTTGTTCAGGATCCACAAGCATCATTATATGATCATTATTTTGATGTGGTAACAGTGCATATATATTTTAATACTGAGTCAGTTTATCAAATTATTAATCTACAATTTGATATTCTTGCTAAATTTGGATTAGATAAGAAGATTTGGCTAAATGAAACGAATGCAGCTCCTATGAATGATCTTCTTTATCCATGGACTGATCCACTCTTGCCAATAACGTTACAACAACAAGCTTCCTTTGTGATTCAATCAAATGCTTTGGCTTTTGCTTCAGGGGCTGAACGTGTGGCAGTTTACAAGTTTTTTGATCATATAGAGCCATTACCTGGACTTGAGTCTTATGGATTGATTAGGAATGATGGTAGTTATAGACCAGTTGCTAGAGCGTATCAGACTTTAGTAAATTCTATTTCTGGTTTTCAAGAAGTGAATCATTTTGTTTATGATACGCATCATATAGTTACATTCTTTGGCTTATCAAGACGTACCACTATTGCATGGACGCGTACAGATCAGGATGTTCTGATTTCTTTAGAGGATTTTCATGATGTCAATTATCAATATTTTATTGATAAATTAGGTGACAAGGTTGTAATAAATAGTGGTGATGATTTGCAATTTATTTTACCTGGTCAAGATTGTGATACAAATATCACTATTTGTTCAGTAGGTGGTTTGCCTTTGATATTGGTGGAATATCAAATGTGTGATATTAACAGTTTGGTATATCAACATGATTGTAATTTGTTGTTGTCTTCGGATAAAAAATTGGTTCCTTAATTGATTGACTGGTGGATAATAATATGTATAATTTAGGTATACCTAAATTATACATATTATTATGTATTTTTCGGAGGTCATGTTATTAATAATACTTATGAACAGTTTGATAAACATCTGTCTGATTTGGAAATAGGTAAAAGCTGCCGTGTTATAGGGATAAATGAGCGTTGTAATGGTCTAGAACGAAGAAGACTATTAGATTTAGGTATTCTACCAGGAACACTTATTAAAGCTGAAATGCAAAGTCCATCTGGTGATCCGATAGCTTATCGTATACGTGACACTATAATTGGTTTACGAAAAGAACAAGCCTGTTTGATTGAAGTTATTATGTGATAAATATGCTTGGTCTTATATAAGATATAACAGTATGTAGATTTATGAATATTGATCAAAATTTGTTGCAACCAGATAAATGTGTTACATGTCCCTCACATAATTCTATTGAGTTAATGCGTCTTGGTGTTGATATGCAAGATTGGGATTATGTGGTTGGTTTAGCTGGTAATCCCAATACTGGTAAGAGTACTATTTTTAATTCATTAACAGGTTTAAGACAGCATACTGGCAACTGGCCTGGTAAAACTGTGTCTCGTATGGAAGGTGGTTATGAATATGAATCTACAAGGTATAAAGTTGTTGATTTACCTGGAGCATATTCACTCTTAAGTACAAGCATTGATGAGGAAATTGCTAGGAATTTCATTTTGTTTGGTAGGCCTGATGTGACCGTAGTGGTTGTTGATGCCACTAGATTAGAGCGTAATCTTAACTTAGCATTACAGATCTTAGAAATTACAGATAGAGCAGTATTGTGTTTGAATCTTATGGATGAAGCAAACAAGCATGGTATTGTTATCGATGAAAGATGTTTGGCACGTGATTTAGGTATTCCAGTTGTGCCTACCGTAGCAAGAAATCAGGAAGGATTACCATATTTAATTCAGACTATAGGAGATGTTGCTTCTGGCAAGATTAAGTGCAATCCATATAGGTCAAACAAAAAGATTGGTGAAATGAGTGTGATTGTAAAACAGCTGACTGAAAAGTTAGAAAGTATTTATCCAGATTTACCAAACCATCGTTGGTTAGCATTGCGTTTGTTAGATGGAGATTCAGATATTATATCGGCTTTGTCTGAGGGAAAATTGCAATCTTTAGCAAATTCAGTTAAGTGATGTTATTTTAGAAATGTCTAATGATTCATTAAGTCAATTGTTGAATAAAGCTAAACATTTTCGTAGAGATTTAGGAAACAAAGTTCATGAAGATATAGTTGAATCTATTTACGATGATGCTGCACGTATTGCTAAAAGAGCTGTTGATATAGATAACAAGTCAATTTCTATGGGTCTTGATCGTGCTATTGACAGAGTTGTTACAAGTCGTTTGTATGGTTTTCCATTAATGATGCTTTTGCTTACACTAGTATTTTGGTTGACCATTTCTGGAGCTAATGTTCCTTCTAGCATGTTGGCAACATTGTTCTTAGATATTATTTATCCGGGACTCAAGTCGTTATCTGAATCTCTGAATATTTCTTGGTGGCTTGATGGATTATTAATTGACGGAGTATATTTAGCAGTTGGTTGGGTTATAAGTGTTATGTTACCTCCAATGGCAATATTTTTCCCTTTGTTTACATTGTTGGAAGATCTTGGCTATTTACCACGTATTGCTTTTAATCTTGATAATATGTTTAGAAAAACAGGTGCACATGGTAAACAAGCACTTAGCATGGCAATGGGTTGGGGATGTAATGCTGCCGGAGTTATTTCTACACGCATTATTGATAGCCCTCGTGAAAGACTGATAGCTATCATTACTAATAATTTTTCATTATGTAATGGACGTTGGCCTACGCAAATATTAGTTGCTACAGTGTTTATAGGTGGTCTTGTGCCAGCTCATTTTGCTGGTGTTGTTTCAGCAATGTCTGTAGTAGCGATTGCTGTCTTAGGTATTCTGTTAACATTCTTAGTGTCGTGGGCACTTTCTAGATCAATTTTGAGAGGTGAATCGTCTGTATTTAATATGGAACTACCACCGTATCGTATGCCACATGTTTGGCAGACTGTTTATACTTCAATCATTGATAGGACTTTGCCTGTTCTGTGGCGAGCTATACTTTGGGCTGTGCCTGCTGGTGCACTTATATGGCTTACATCTAATATTAACATTGATAATATTAGTTTTGCAGAACATGTGATTTTGTTATTGGATCCCTTTGGGTTTGTCATAGGACTTAATGGCGTGATTTTATTGGCTTATATTTTGGCGATTCCTGCTAATGAAATAATTGTTCCAACAATATTGATGTTAACTGTTTTGTCTTCTGGTATAGAAAGGATAGGACTAGGAGCTGGTGTGATGTTTGAACTAGATTCTTTAGATGTTACTTTAAAGGTTTTTGAAGCTGGAGGATGGACTCTCCTTACTGCTGTTAATCTCATGCTTTTTAGTTTGATACACAATCCATGTAGTACTACTATACATACAATATATAAAGAAACAGGAAGCGTTAAATGGACTCTTGTTTCTACTTTTCTACCTTTACTAATGGGGTTTGTGATCACATTTCTAGTAGCTCAAGTTTGGAGAATAATTGTAAATTGATTGTAGCTTACACATTAATTATTGTCCGATTATTTGCACATTAATTTTTCTTTGACGAGGTTTATTGTCGAAATCAACAAATACTATCTGTTGCCACATCCCCAGATGTAGTTCCTTATTGATTACAGGTACAGATATTGATGGTCCTATTAGTGCTGCACATAGATGTGAGTGTCCATTACCATCATGCCACCGTTCGTTGTGTTTATAAAACTCATTGGGATTAGCTACTGCTTTGAAATGATCTTGGAAATCTTGAATACATCCGCTTTCGAATTCCATTGTAGTAATTGCTGATGTGGATGAAGGTGTGAAAATAGTTGTATTTCCAATTGAAATATTCGAACTGATAATTAAATTTTGTATTTCTATTGTTATATCATGTATATCAGTGTTTCCGGTTGCATTAATGCTAAGCATATGATTTTCTATTTTCATGTTGATTCTCCAATTTAGTATTGAATTTGTTACTTATTTTGTTTCAATTACATTGTATATATTCTGCATCTAAAATTGTAATAGTGATATCTATCTTAAACAACTTGCCATCATAGGTTCTACATGAGACAATCGTGTGAGGAGTAGTGTTTTTATGAGTATAAATGGTAATGAAATACCTTCCAATATTTCTGATCAGAGTGATAAATTCATTGTAATTAGGCGCAGTTATTTTTATATTGCTATTGCTCCAGTAATGTTTGTATGTGGATTAGCAGTTGGTTTCTTAATTTGGGGAGATCAGAATATTAAGTCTGTAGATGAAAAAGTTCTTACGGTAACAGAAAATTCACCAATTGCTGATACTGAAGAAATTGAATATTTTGATGAATCATTAGATCGTTTTGATGTGAAAAGCTCAAATGATCCATGTATAGGTTCTCCTGATGCTCCAATTACGGTGATAGAATTTAGTGATTTTCAGTGTGGATATTGTGCTAGATTTGTTGATTCTACTTTAATTCCATTACTAGAGAGTTATCCAGATGAGATTAGATTTTGTTACAAAGATTTCCCATTAGAAAGTATACATCCTGAAGCATTTGCCGCATCCGAGGCGGCCGAGTGTGCTTTTGAGCAGGATCAATTTTGGCAGTTTCATAATGGAATTTTTTGGAATCAGTCGAAATTGGGTGTTGATTTGTATCTTGATCTAGCGGATAGTTTAAAGATGGATCTTGATCAATTCCAGCAATGTATTGAGTCTAACAAGTATCGTTCACGTGTTGTTGAAGATTTTACTATTGGAAGAGATTTGGGGGTAACAGGTACTCCTACATTTTTTGTTAATGGTATACCTTTGGTAGGTGCTCAGCCTATTGAGTCTTTTATAGGAATAATTGAATCAGAGCTTACACAACAATAGAAATGTTTACTTTTTGAGGTGTATTATTCTTAATTTAACGGAAAAATATTTATTTGGTGTTATTTTCTTATTGTCTCTTGTCATGGCATGGCGAAATTTTCGCTTAATGATCTCTGTTGTTCAGAGAGGAACTCCTGATTTGGAATATGACAAATTTGTTTCTCGACTTTGGAATGCATTGTCAGCACTTTTGACCCAGCGTTCCGTCTTACGTTTAAGACCAATAACCAGTCTAATACATACACTTATTGTTTGGGGTTTTTTATATTATTTGTTAGTAAATTTGGTAGATATTGTTAATGGTTTTTCTAGACAGCCTATTTTGGCTGGAGCAAGTTTCTTCAGTGGGTTTTATCGATTGATTGCAGATATTATGACGGGATTAATATTAGTATCCATTGTTTATTTTTTTGTAAGACGTTTTTTAGTTAATCCGAAAGCTATACATTTTTCTCCAAATGTCATCTTGCAATCAGATGTCAAACAGAAGATTCGTAGAGATTCTTTGATTGTGTATATTTTTATAATTTTACATGTTGGTTTTCGTTTAATTGGAGCTAGTGCCAGTATTGCACATAGCACTCTAGATACGTGGCAGCCTCTTGTATCTCTCGTATCCTTATCTATGTTTGATATTGATCAGCAAAGCTTGATTATTATTGAGAGATGTAGTTGGTGGATTTCTATTGTGAGCATCATTATTTTTGTGCCATATTTTCCATATAGTAAGCATATTCATTTGCTTGCTGGACCTATAAATATTTTTCTTAAACCACATCGTGTTTCATTAGGAGCATTGTCTGAAATAGATTTTGAAGATAACAACGTTGATGAGTTTGGCGTACAGAGATTAGAACAACTTGGACAATCTCAAATATTGGATGCTTTTGCATGTATTATGTGTAACAGATGCCAGGATGTTTGTCCAGCATATGTGACGGGTAAAGAATTATCACCTGCTGCTTTAGAAATCAACAAAAGGACTCTAATTAATACCCAAATGTTATCTCTTGCAAATGGAGATTCGTCGGCTCAATTGTTGGGAAGTATCATTAGTGAATCGGCGCTATGGGCCTGTACAACATGTGGTGCATGTGTTGATATTTGTCCTGTTGGTAATGAGCCTATGATTGATATTATGGAGTTACGGAGATATCAAGTTTTGACTGAAGGTGAATTTCCTAACAGTTTGCAGACAGTTTTTAATGGAATGGAACGGCAAAGTAACCCATGGAATGTTCAGAATGATCCATTTAGTTGGTGTGAAGGATTAGATGTTCCAACGGTGGTTGATAATCCTGATTTTGAGTATCTATATTGGGTTGGATGTGCTCCTAAATATGATCCAGTAGCTAAGAAAGTTGCACGTGCGTTCATAAAAATTCTGAATACTGCCAAAGTGAATTACGCAGTTCTTGGTGATAATGAGTGTTGTACTGGTGACTCAGCGCGACGTTCTGGCAATGAATACTTGTTTAATGAGATGGCAAACCACAATGTTGCTGAGTTAAATAATATTAATGTAAAAAAAATCTTGGTGACGTGTCCTCATTGTTTGCATTCCATTAGTGCAGAATATTGCAAATTTGGTGGAGATTTTGAAGTTATTCATCATACTACCTTAATTAATGAGTTGATCAATAAAGGTAGTATTGTCGTTGATTCTAATAAAATGGGGCAATCAAATATCACATTTCATGATCCATGTTATTTAGGTCGACATAACGGTATATTTGATGATCCGCGACAATTGATTCAGAAAGGAGGAGGTAAGTTGCTCGAGATGGATAACAATAGACGCAATTCTTTTTGTTGTGGAGCAGGTGGTGGTCAGATGTGGAAGGAAGAAGAGTCAGGAGATACATCAGTTAGTAATATGAGATTTACTGAAGCTAAGAAATCAGGTGCTGATGTACTTGCAGTAGCTTGTCCGTTCTGTAGTGTGATGTTAAATGATGCTAATCAGTCTGATGGCAACACTATGATTATCAAGGATGTTGCAGAAATTATTGGTGATTCTATTGATATGAAAGGATTATAAAATTTGATTTTAGATAAAGATAGAAGACTAAATAGATTAGGTATTGTTGTTCTATTGATAATTGCTTTTGCATTGAGGATGCATAATTTGGGATATCAAGAATTGCGTGGTGATGAAGCGTTTTCGTGGAATTATGTTGTTGATGAATCAAATATTATCTCTATTCTTGAAAGGATCATTAATGAGGGTGATCCTCAGCCTCCCTTACACTATTGGTTGTTGCAATTATGGGTCAACATTTTTGGAGATACTGAGATTAGTCTACGAATACCATCGGTTTTGTTGAGTATGATAGTTATTGTTTTGGTTTATCAGATTGGTTGCAGAACAGTATCTTATTTTACAGGTTCATGTGCTGCTTTCTTAACATCACTACACCCATTTCAGATATGGTTAGCACAGGACGTTAGAAATATGTATCAGCTGGCAATATTATTTGTATTGTGCGCCACATTGGTTTTGCCTGGATTAATGAAGGGTAAATGGCAAAATTGGTGGCTCTATATTGGTTGTGGTTCATTGGCTATGTATAGTCATTATTATGCAATTTTTGGATTAGTAGCTCATGGGTTTTATGTAATTGTGATGGCAGGAACATATTGGTATCGTTGGGTTATAGCTATGGGTTCTATTGGTTTATTGTTGTTGCCATGGGCAGTTATTATACTCCCTGTGTTTTTGTCAGGGCAGTTAGCAGATCCGGGGTATATAGATTTTTATTATTTTATTGGCTTAATGTTAAGAGATTTTTCTTTGGGAACTGTTGTTTCATCAAGTATAAGTCAATGGACGGCTATTGTTATGACTGTTGTTTTTTTTATGGGAGCGTTAATGTTGTTGAAGGATAAAGATCGTGATAGATCCTTCATCTTATTTTTGGTTATGTGGCCAGTTGTTGCTATTGTGGGAATTTATTTGGTTGTTTTACATCGTAATACATTGAATACATTTTATTTTTTGATGGCATTTCCCGCAGTCTATGTAATTGTTTGTGGTGCTTGGGAGTATATTAGATATATAGACAAATTTAGACGGATAGCAGATATTGTTGTAACTCTGTATTTTATGTTAATAGTTTTTGGTTTGTGGAATTATTATTTTGTTGATGAATGGAGTAAGAATCGTGGGCTTCGGGAGATAGCATCGATCATGAAGGCAGATGTAAAGTCTCGTGATGTTTTTATATCTAATTTTCCAGATCCAACTCAAGATTATTATTTGAGGACAATTATTGACGATCGTATCATGTTGCCTGCAAATCTTGATATGACATATTCAGATGTATTGTCTGAACTTAATATGTTTGAAAATGATTACGATAGATTGTGGTTTATTCCTATGATTTCACCAAACTGGGATGCTGATAGCTTAGCACTTAATGCTATTGAAAATAAATATTTGTCTGACTATCAATATGTTAGCAAAAAATTAGCTCTTATGAGGTTTGTTGTGCAACCATCTGAAGCAGTTGGGGTGACATTTGTTGGAAAGACATTTATTGAAGGTCCTAAAATAGAATATGTTCATTTGACTGTAAATGGTATATCAGATATATATGATGTTAATATAGGTGATGAATTGATAGTTACATTAGTCTGGTCTACAAAAATACCAATCAATGATAGTTATGTTGTTTTTGTGCATTTGTTAGATACAAAAGGACATCTACTAGCTTCTCATGATGGGATTCCAGGTGACGGTCTCAAGCCGACTAATTACTGGGATATTAATGAGAGAATATTAGATCGACACAGATTTGATATCCCTGTCTTTAATAGGGATCAGTCTGTTGTACTGGTAGCAGGTTTGTATCAAGAACAAACTGCTGAACGACTTTTATTATATGATGATGCCGATCATGTACCTCTAACTGAATTACAGTTGATATCAGATAATTAGCTCGGTCATTTTTTGTGAATTAGTGTATCTTGAAGTGCATCATTTAATACAGGAAATTTGAATCTAAATTCATCAGTGAGAAGTTTTTCAGGTATAACTTTTTGACCATTTAATACTACATCAGCTACTTCTCCAAACAATGCTCTAAATGCTATGGATGGAACTGGCATCCAGTGAGGTCTATTAATGCATTTAGAGATTGTCTTACCGAATTCCATGTTTGTTGCCGGATTCGGTGCAGTTATATTGTATATACCTGAGGTCGTTTCATCTTCAATAAAATGTATAAATGCTTCAACCAAGTCATCCATATGAATCCATGAGTAATATTGTTGACCATTTCCCACTTGTCCACCAATAAACATTTTATATGGAAACATTAATCTTGGTAAGAAACCACCTTTAGTACTTAATGGTAATCCAATCCTAGCTACTATTCTTCTCATTCCAACACCAATGAGAGCACTTGAAGATTCCCAGGATTCACATACTTGTGCAAGAAAGTCTTTACCTGCTTTATTAGATTCAGTTATCTCCTGATGTTCTGAGGGGCCATAATAGCCTATTGCTGAAGTTTGTAGGAAAACTTTCGGTTTATTTTTAGATGATTCAATGGCACGTGTTAAAATTTGTCCGGTTTCTATTCTACTTTTTAATATTAAGTCTTTTCTATATGATGACCATCTCTGTGGAAATAGACCAAACAAACCGTTTCCAGCAATGCTCTCACCAGCCAAATGAATGATTGCTTCGTTAGTTTCAATAGATTTTTCCCAACCAGACAATGTTTTAGCATCCCATACAATTTGATGTACTTCATCAGGTAGGTCGATAGGATCTGTATTCCTGGTAAGAACAGACACATTGTAGTCTAAGCTTATGAGTTTCTTTGTAAGAGCTTTACCTATTAATCCACTTCCACCCGATATTAGAACGTTCATTTTGGTCATCAATCTATCTCCTTTTGTGAAAAATCAATACCCTGTGATAAGGGTAATTTTTTTGTCCAATTAATAGTAACAGTTTGGCGTCTCATGTATCCTTTCCATGCATCAGAACCGGATTCTCTTCCCCCTCCGGTTTCTTTCTCCCCTCCAAATGCACCGCCTATTTCGGCTCCTGTGGTACCAACATTAACATTTGCTATTCCACAGTCTGATCCTCTTGTTGACAGAAAAGTTTCCGCGTCATATAAATTGCTAGTAAATATTGCACTAGATAGTCCCTGGGGTACAGAATTTTGAAGAGAAATTGCTTCATCAAAATCATTGTATTCCATTATGTATAAAATTGGTGCGAATGTTTCTTCATATAAAAGAGGTATTTGATCGTTCATTTTAATGATTACAGGTTCTACAAACAGAGGGCCTAAATCTAATAGTTGTTGACCACCATATATCACTAATCCATTATTGTTTTTAGCTGTTTCTATTGCTTGTAACATTTTATTAATGCTATCTTGGCTAATCATTGGACCCATAGTTGTGGTATTACAGAGCGGATCACCGATTTTGATGTTTTTATATTTGTCGAGTATAGTTTCAATAAGTTCATTGATGATAGATTTGTGTGCAATTATTCGTCTAGTAGTTGTACATCTTTGACCAGTTGTGCCTATAGATCCAAATAAAATAGCCTCTGAAGTTAGCTTTAGATCTGCATCTTTTGTTACTATGATGGCATTATTGCCACCTAATTCTAGTATGCTTTTTCCTAGTCGTTTAGCAACCTGTGTGCTAACAATTCTGCCTGTTTTAACAGATCCAGTAAAGGAAATCAATGGAATACGTTTATCATTTACTAGAGTACTTCCAATGTCTGATCCAGTACCAGTGATTAGATTAAAAATTGCTTTTTCTTTGTGATCAGACATTATTTCATTTGTTATATTTTGTAAAGCTATTGCGGTTAATGGAGTAACTTCTGATGGTTTCCAAATGACTGTGTTACCACACACAGCGGATATTATAGCATTCCATGCCCATGGAGCTGCAGGGAAATTAAATGCCGTAATTATTCCGGTTGGACCAATTGGATGCCACTGTTCATACATACGGTGGCCAGGTCTTTCAGAATGCATTGTTAGTCCATATAATTGTCTAGACAGACCAACTGCAAATTCGCATATATCAACAACTTCTTGGACTTCTCCAATACCTTCTCGCTTAATTTTTCCCATTTCTAATGCTATTAGTTCACCAAGAGGTTCTATGTTTTCACGTACTAAATTTCCTACGTCACGAATAAGTTGCCCTCTTAGAGGTGCAGGTTTTTCACGCCATTTCAAAAATGATTTTTCAGCCTCACCAATTACTTGTTTATAAGATGTATTAGAAGTTTGTTCTACAGTAGCAATTGTTTCACCAGTAGTTGGATTAATTGAAGATATATGTTGGTTGTTTGTGCTTATCCAACAATCTTTTCCAAAACAGGATCCATAGTTTGTGTTTTGAATACCTAGATGTGATAACAGATTATTGATCTTCATCTATTTCATTGATTTGATATATATATAAAGTTTGTTTTTACAATACTTATTCTGGGAAATTAACAACTATTGTCATTCCCCAACGCAGTCTTGGATCGGTTTGATTTGCATCAATGTTTACCGTATATGTTACATCTCCACGTTTTTCAACGAATAGTTGGCTGATTGAGCTGACAGTACCCTGTAATTCTAGATCGGATAAAGCATCTGGAATCATAGTTACAGTTTGACCAATAGATATTGAAGGCACTTCTATTTCAGTTAAGTTGTCAGTTTCAACTTTCCATTTGGAAAAATCTGCTATTGTTCCTATTGATTGTCCTGGTAGTACATATTCATCAACAGTTAGTTGCAAATCAGCCAAGGTTCCATCCCAGGGCGCAACCAAATCATTGTCATTGAGATTTTGAGTTGCAGATTCTAAAGCTGCTTGGGATGCTCGCATTTGTGTTCGGGCTGAATTTAATGAGACTAGTGCTGATTCTTCACTTATTTTGGATAATTCAACGGCTATTTCAGCTTGATGTATTTTTAATTCTACTTGTTGAGATTGAGTATTAGTATAATTGACATATGAGTTTGCCTGATCTAATTGTCCTTTAGCTAATGCTAAGGCATCGGGATCAATACCATTATCTAAATCAGAAAAGCGTTGCTCTGCATCTGCTAGTTGAGCTTTGGCCAATTTTATGTCATTTTCTAGTTGTTGAGTAGCTAGCTCTATAGATTGTGGTACAGCTGGATCATCAGCAGATTGATTAGATGATGCTATGATGCCTCCACGACTATATTTTCCACTATTTGCCCATTCGAGATTACGCTTGGCTTTAGCTAGATCACTTTTAGCATTGTTAATGAGTTTGTCATTTTGGAGACGTGCTTTTTCTAGTTGTTCTACTGCTTCATCGTATTGAGATACAACGTCATTATAATAATCTTGGGTATCTGCCAGTGTAGTTGTGCGTCCATCAATTGTTATCTTTCTTTCATTATCACAAGTAAGTTTTGCTTTTGTGACTATACTGGGGTAGTCATCTAACATTTCTTCAGCAATCCAATTGTCTACTTCATAAATACTTCCTGGATTATAAGTTGTATTTCTGTATGTGAAAATTTTGGAGAATTCAAGTTTAGTATATACTTCACCATCAACATCTACTTGACATCCGTCAACTGCTTTCTTCACTTTGTCTAGAAATTCTTTTTCATCATCTACGAGATCTTTTGTACTATCTACTGCGTCAGTAAGCGTACCTATGTTTAAGATTGTTGAATCTAATTGTAGTTGTTTAAGTGCATTTTCAGTGATTTCAACTTGTTGTTCATAATACTGAATATCGGGTTTATCTATAGAAGAAAGTGTGTCTTCAGCTGTTTCGATGATTGCAAGAGCAATTTGTATCTCATTTTCTATCTGAGCTGGCAGAAGAGTTGATGCTTCTTCTAATTTTTCAAGTGCTTGTTGAGCTTTGATCAGTTCTACCTTTGCTCTGGAATTTTCTAATGCTAGTTGAGGCTGTTCTAACTTAGTTTGGTTTAGAGTGTTTTGTGCCTGTTCAACATTATTGCTAGCTTGTTTTAAATTTAGTTCCGCAGCTCTAACAGATGTTAATGCTTGTTCTGCATTAGCATTAGCTTGTGCATAAGTAGCTGTTAAGCTTTCCTTATTGTTTAGTCTGGCAATAATTTGCCCCTTTTTTACTTCACTATCTTCATCAAATAATATCTCAGTTACTTTTCCAGCCATACTGAAAGACAGATCAACATGTTGGAAAGGTAATAGTTTTCCTTCAGCTATTACTCCATATTCTGGTCTGATTTCTGGAATTTGTGAGTTTGTTTCAGACGATTCGGTTGATTCGTTCTGACAAGCTGTCACAAGAGTTAATATAAATACTAATATTATACAAGTTATAGTTTTGTTTTTAAACAAAATATGTTTCTCCTAGTTAGATCAAAATATTTTAATTAATCTACCAATAAATATATCATATTAATGCAAATATTTTGTTAGAATTTTTGGAATTTGACCTAAGTGTTGTTTTTGTTATTCGTAATAAGTTACAGTATTATCTTGTGTTTGATTTGTTTGTCTCTAAAAATTCCAGAATATGCGTAATCGCTGTATAATGCTGCTTAGTAAATATTTATTTTTCAAGATACTTTAAGGTTGGTAAAGATATGAATAATAATTTAAAAGATAGGGTGTCTATTGTGACAGGTGCTTCACGAGGTATTGGTAGATCTATTGCAGAGGCCATGGCTAGTTTGGGAGCGAAAGTCGTAGTTAATTTTTCCAAAGACGAGGTTGGTGCACAACAAACAGTTGATAACATCATATCTAAGGGTGGTTTAGCTACTTTATTCCAGGCAGATGTTTCTGTATTGTCAGAGGCCCAAGAATTAATTGATTATGCATTAGACAAATATGATGGAATCGATATATTAGTAAATAATGCTGGGACGACTCGTGATCAGTTGATTGTGAGAATGTCAGAAGATGATTGGGATTTAGTTTTAAAGGTTAATTTGAAGAGTACATTTAATTGTTGTAAGGCTGTTATGAAACCAATGATGCGCAAGCGATATGGACGTATCATCAACATAAGTTCAGTCTCGGGTATTGCTGGAAATGCTGGTCAAACAAATTATTCGGCATCCAAATCAGGTATGATTGGTTTTTCTAAGTCTTTAGCTCGAGAAGCTGCTGCTAGAAACATTACCGTAAATGTTGTGGCACCTGGATTTATTCCTACAACGCTTACAAATGACTTGTCAGAAGAGATGAAGCAGATGACATTGGCCAATATACCAATAGGAAGATGGGGTGAGCCTCACGAAGTAGCAGATGCCGTCATCTTTTTTGCACGTGATGTTTCTGGATATGTGACAGGACAAGTGATTAATGTAGATGGCGGTATGGTGATGTTCTAACTGTGATAGAATCAGATTTTTGTTGCTGAATGATTATATGTTTTTATAAGTATTTAGCTATGAATAAGCAAATAGTATTATTAAGAGGTTGCTCTTATGAAAACTCGTAGAAAGGCACGTAAATTGGCACTGGAAATTCTATATGAAATGGATTGCAGTGCACATGAGTTGAAAGACACATATGCTTATGAAAAAGCAAATATGGATGTAAAAAGTAATCAAAAGGATTTTGCGTTGCAGTTAGTTGTTGGAGTTTGGGAACATAGAGCATGGTTAGACCAAGTAATTCATAGACATGCACCTCAATGGCCTTTAACTCAAATGGCTTATATAGATAGAAATATTTTGCGTATTGCTATATGGGAGTTTGGTGTGTATGACTGTACTCCTATGAAGGTGGCAATTAATGAAGCTGTTGATATTGCTAAGATTTATGGAAGCGAATCTTCATATCGTTTTGTCAATGGTGTTTTAGGTGTATTAGCTGATAAGGAAAATGATGTACGTCAGATGTTGATATCTAAGATCAATACTGAGCATATGAAAGCATGAACGGACTAAGTAGTATTGGTGGTTGGGAGTTGTTATTGATATCAGTGATTGCAATTTTTGTATTGGGTCCAGAAAGAATGATAAGATATGCTTTTCATGCTGGTCGCATAGTGAACAAATTCTCATCATATTGGAAAGCAGGTGTAGATGAATTTCGAAAAGAATTAAGCCGCATAGATGATGAAGCTCATCATTCATTAGATAAAATAGGGCAAACACAATTATTTAAGGATATTCAAGAACGTGTTGATGTGTCTAGCATAGATTCTACTAAGGATGGCAGTGAATTTGATTTAGAAGATTCAGAGTCATCACAAGCAAATTCTTATGATGCTTGGCATAGTCGTGATTAGGATAAATGAGATTTTTATCATCAGAAATATCACAATCAGACAGTAGCATGAGTTTACTTAACCATCTGTCAGAATTGCGTGTACGTGTTATATATTGTGTTGTGTCTATATTAATATGTTCAGCTATTAGTTTGTTGTTTGCTGAAGATGTAATTTTGACTTTGTCAGAACCATATGGAGGATTATTACAAGTTATAGAACCTACTGAGAGTTTTGCAGTATACTTGAGAATAGGTCTTACTATAGGAATAGCACTATCTTCGCCAGTTTTGATATATCAAATATTAGCTTTTGTTACTCCAGGTTTAACTATACGTGAAAAGAAAATGATAATATTTGTTTTGCCATTATCATTAGTATTATTTACTATTGGCGCTTCATTTGCTTGGTTTATTATGACTCCAGCTGCTATTGATTTTCTTAGTCAATTTATGAATGACATATTTGTAGTGAATTGGACATCAAGATCCTTTGTAAGATTTGTACTTAGTATCACATTTTGGATTGGGATAGCTTTTGAAATGCCTTTGGTATTGATGTTTTTAGCTTGGTTAGGGCTTGTAACTCCAATGTCATTGTTACGTGGATGGAGGCTTGCTGTTGTAATTATTTCTATATTATCAGCTGCTATTACTCCAACTGTTGATCCTTTTAATATGATACTAGTTATGGCACCTTTGTTTTGTCTCTATTTATTTAGTATATTGTTATCAGTGTTTCCATATAGGTCTCGTAAAAGAAGAAAAAAGTAACACAGGATTAGTAGTAAGAGTTATAATAATTTGTGCTATGCCGGTACGGCCTCTAGCGGTGCCCCCCCGCTTTTGCTAAACCGGCATGGTTCTGCATGTATATTGGTATATATGCATACAGACTTTTTGTTTAGAAATTTGATCCGTTATTTGTGAGGTATTTATTAGTAATATGAACAATATGAGTAAATTATCTATTTCATCTTCGCGACCTCTTTGTCCGAGATCTAAAGCAATTATTATAGGAGCTTCAAGTGGTATTGGAGCATCATTGGCATTTCGGTTGGCTGAGGAGGGTTATGTACTGGCATTAGTTTCGAGGAATGAAAATAAATTGAAGAAACTCTGCGATAGTATTAATGATAAGACTTCGGGTGAGGCTGTTTATTTTGTTCACGATGTAACAGATGATTCAGATATATTTGGACTGTTTGTTAAGATTTGTTCTCAAATTGGTGGACTTGATTTGTTTATATATAATGCTGGAATTCAGTTTCCTAGTGATCCAGAAATATTTAGTAGCACAAATGATTTGGATGTTTTTCAGGTGAATTTGTTAGGAGCTGTTCGTTGGTTGAATTTAGTTGGCGAACGATTTAGAAAGTTGAATAAGGGTCATATAGTGTCAATTGGCAGCATTGCAGGTGATAGGGGTCGTGGATCAATGTCGGCATATTCTGCATCCAAGTCTGGACTTCATACATATATGGAAGGTTTTCGTAACAGGTTAGTTCGTCATGGAGTTATAATTACCACAATTAAACCTGGTCAAGTAAAAACTGATCTATTAAAAAATGCTCATAAAGAGATGTGGCCAGTATCATCAGAATTCGCTGCAAATTGTATTTACAATGCTATCAAGAAGCGTCGTATGGTAGCTTATGTTCCTGCTAGATGGTATTTGGTTGGAATGGTAATTTGTCTTATCCCATCTATAATATTTCGTAGACTTAATATTTGATCATCTAATCATGGTTAATCTGTTATTGAAACATATAGATCACGTTGTTGCTTGGGGTGGAGCAACATATGATTGT
>DBHI01000034.1:53952-54267 GCA_002296125.1 Anaerolineales bacterium UBA832
TGGGGTGGAGCAACATATGATTGTAGTTATATATATAAACCTAAAGATGAAGTTGAGCTGAAGAAAATTTTTGAGATTGCTAGGACTCAAGGATTAACTATAGCATTTAGGGGTTCTGGTCAAAGTTATGGCGATGCTTCTATGAATGGTGAGCATGTTTTAGTAGATTTATCTGGTTGGAATAAAATAATATCCTGGGATTCTAGTACAGGAGAGATTACGGTACAGTGTGGTGTAACTATTGAGCAATTATGGCGTAAAGTTATATCATCTGGCTGGTGGCCTCCTGTTGTGCCAGGAACTATGCAACCTACC
>DBHI01000034.1:54591-54748 GCA_002296125.1 Anaerolineales bacterium UBA832
TGGGTGGTTGTTTGGCGATGAATATCCATGGAAAGAATCATTGGCGTGTGGGTTCATTTGGTGAACACGTAATTGGTTTTACGGCACTTCTTGGAAATGGAGAGATTGTGAGTTGTGACAAGAATGATTCTTCTGGTTTGTTTCATTCCATGATAGG
>DBHI01000098.1 GCA_002296125.1 Anaerolineales bacterium UBA832
TGGAGCAAACCCACCTTCATCACCCACTGTTGTTTTAGCCCCTTTATCAACAAGTATTTTCTTGAGATTATGATAAATTTCTGCTATCCATCTAACCGACTCTGAAAAAGAAGGTGCACCGAGAGGCATCACCATGAACTCTTGTATATCTGTTGACTGCCAGCCAGTGTGTACTCCACCATTTAAAATATTAGCCATTGGTACTGGTAATAGATTAGAATTTTCGTCTCCAATATGCTGAAACAACGGTAATTGTGTAGCTAATGAAGCAGCTTTAGATGTTGCCAAACTAACACCTAATATAGAATTAGCTCCTAATCTAGATTTGTCCAATGTACCATCTAAACGAATTAGAATACTATCTATATTATTTTGATCTGTAACATCACAACCAACAACAGCATCTGAAATTTCATTATGCACATTATCAATAGCTCTCATCACACCTTTACCTGAATAACGACTTGTATCATTATCCCGAAGTTCAAGTGCTTCATGACTTCCAGTTGACGCACCAGAAGGAACAGATGCTCTTCCAACTACACCTTCTTCAAGTACTACTTCCACTTCAAGGGTAGGATTACCGCGAGAATCTAAAATCTCTCTAGCATTGATTTTCGAAATATTATTACTCATAAAATTTACCATTATTTGTAAAACGATTGTACTGACCACAATTGTAAATCAACAAAACAAAAATAGCATAATACTAAATGTATCTCAACTAGAATAATTTCGCAGTTTTTTAGCTACAATACTAGCAGAGTCTGGAGCCAATCCTACATAATTTTCTATAGAAACCAACTGCTGTCTGATTGTTTCAGAGCTAACATAATGCAACAACGTTTCATCAGACGCCAGTTTATCAATTAGATCAATGTCTTCTAATGATTCATCAAAATTATTACTGTTAACATCTACTATGTATGTACGTAACAATTCATGCATCTCCTGTCTATCAGCACCTGCCTTACATAGTGCCATAAGCAGAGGTTCAATAGATGCATGTTCTTTATACATATTCATGTTACTATCAATTTCTTCAGTAGAAATATGAAGATCTTCAACTAATTCTACAATCGTATTTAATAACTCATCTACAATCAAAAATGCTTGTGGAAATAATATTCTACGATTGGCTGAATCATCTAAAGTTCTTTCTAGTAAAGAATGTGAAGCGTTATCCCAAGCTACTCTTGGTAAAGCAGCTAAATATCGTGACAAACTATCTATTTTTTCAGAATTAATAGGATTGGATTTAAAGGGCATTGCAGACGATCCAACTTGATGTTTAGAGAAATTCTCAGAAAGCTCTCCACTTAATGGTGATTGCAAAATACGAATATCAAATGCAAACCTATAAAGAGTAGCTCCTAATCCAGACAATGCATTCAATATAAACCAATCCTGCTTTCGAGGATATGTCTGTGTAGAAACAGTAAAAGAGTTAATACCCAAAAAATCCATTGCTCGACGTTCTAGATCCATTACCTTTTCATTATCTCCATCTAATAAAGACAAATATGAAGCAGAAGTACCAACTGCACCCTTAAATCCTTTACCACATAAAGATTCTAAAACACGCACTAATTCATCATAATCTACAAGTAGATCTTGACCATATTGAGCCAATCTATAACCAACAGTTGTTGGCTCAGCAGGTTGTAAATGAGTAAAACCAATACAAGTAATTGATGCCCAATCGTCTATCTTATCAGCTAGCACATCACGCAATCTTACCATTCCATTTATGATCAACTCTAAACTACTTTTAATTCGCAACACATCAGCATTATCCAAAATATCCATTGAAGTAGCGCCTAGATGCAATACTGAACCACCTACTTCACATTGCTCAGCATAAGTATTTAATTCAGCCATCAAATCATGCTTAATAGTTTTCTCAATAATCAATGAACGCTCAATATTGACATCATCTATATGATTGTATAAATCATCAAGCTGTTCAGATGTTACTAATCCATGTTCGCATTGTGCTCTTGCTAATGCATACCAAACTCTACGGAGCAATTTCCTTTTATGAATTTCACTCCATAATTCTCGCATTTGATTGCTACCATATCTCCATGTAAACGGAGAAACATAATCATCATACGAAAAACTACTCATGTAGCAAACATAGCCTCACGTTTGGCACCTACAGAAACATAACTTATTGGTAATCCCGACAAATCTTTAATTCGATCCAAATATTTCCTTGCCTGAATTGGTAAATCTGACCAACTACGAACATCCGCAGTTGACACATTCCAACCAGACCATGTCTCATACATTGGTTCTATAGTATCTAAAACCGGAGTATCAGGAACAAAATCAATAATATTACCATTAGGCAGCTTATAAGCATAACAAATCTTAATTTCATCAAATTCGTCCAAAACATCTAATTTAGTAATAGCTAGAGATGTCATTCCATTAAGCCATATGGTATGATTAACCGCAACTGAATCATACCATCCTGTTCTTCTTGGTCTACCAGTAGTAACTCCATACTCTTCGCCTATATCACGCAATTTTTTTCCTATTTCATTATCCAATTCACCCGGAAATGGTCCAGCGCCTACTGACGTTCCATATGCTTTAGTTACGCCAATCACATTAGTTATATAATGATGGGGAATTCCTGCTCCTATGCTAGCAAAAGATGCTAGAGGATTTGAAGAAGTCACAAAAGGATATGTACCCCAATCCAAATCTTTCATTCCACCCAGTTGACCCTCCAACAAAACATTACGATCATTTTGTATTGCATCCTTCATCAGAGGAATTGGATCAACAATACGATCTCCAAGTTTATCCGCCCAATTCATACAATGAGACCATAAATCCTCCAAATCAACTTTTGACTCACCAGCATTAGACAAAATTGTATTAACCTGATCCAATTGCAATTCCAAACGCATACGCAAATAATTAGGATGGTTTAAATCTCCCAGTCTAACTCCTGTACGAGCTGTTTTCTCACGATAAGCAGGTCCAATACCTCGACTAGTGGTTCCAATACTTTGATCACCACGTCTTTTCTCTTCAATGTTATCTAATGTAGCATGATGAGGTAATAACATATGTGCGCGATCAGACACAAACAATCTAGAAGTATCAATACCGGAACCCTCCAATGCTTCTATTTCTGACAACAAAGAATCAGGATTTACAACAACACCAGTACCAATTAAATTATTCGATGTAGGATTAAAAATACCAGAAGGTACCAAATGAAGCTGAAATTTTCCCAGATCATTTATCACTGTGTGACCAGCATTATCACCGCCCTGAAATCTGACTACTAATTCAGAATTACCAGCAAGAAAATCTATTATCCTACCTTTACCTTCATCACCATATTGTGCACCTACTACAGCTGTTACTGCCATCATTGCCTCCAGAATGTTTTTAAATAACTGATCATTAACCTACGTAAACAATGTTGCAAATTTTAAGAATGCAAACAGTATGTTAGTTATTTGCAAAAAATGCATATATAGGCACTGGAACATGTTGACTCAAAGTCAATATTAATCATGACTTAGAGCTGTCCACCTTATTACTACCTTTATTTGAATCAGTTGATGAACTTTCTTTCACTGTATTATTTTTGGATTCAGTCGTTTGTTTTGATTCAGTACTAGATTGATCTGAACTATCTTTCTCAACATTTTTTGATTTATCAGGAGGTTTGCCTGCAGAATTGGCAGCTTTACTGTCCTTAACATACCATCCTGATCCCTTAAAAATTATCCCTACTGGCTGTATTACTCGTTGTACTGAACTTACTTTACAATCAGGACAGTCAGTAATTGGTTGATCACTAAAACGCTGCATACGTTCAAATTCTAAACCACAATTACCACAACTATAGGCATATACTGGCAATGTATATCTCCTCAAACACGTATTATTATTATTTAACTAAATGTATAAAATTATACAATATAGATTGTATCCTAAATAAGACTCAATTGTACCTTATTTTCATTACGAATAATCTATTCTTAATGAATTCAAAGTACTGAAGTTATCATATAATTATTATACAATATGTATATTTCCAAAACTCTAAAAGCACTATTTACAGTTACTACTTACTCCTTTTTGTTGTTTGGTTGTATTTCAGATGATACTAGCATACCATCTGAAACACCTGAACCAACAATAGTATTACGAAAACTTAGAGCATCAGTTACCACTCAACCCACAAATGTTGTTATAACTACATCACCCAACTTAGTTTCTGTAAAACCAACACCTACTCCCTACACATATACTGTAATACAAGGTGACACTTTAATAGGTATAGCTTCTAAACAGGGAGTAACAATTGATCAAATACAGGTTTCCAATTCCGGAATTGACCCTCTTTCCCTGCAACCAGGTCAAAAACTCATAATACCTTTTGATGATGTTATATTATCTAACCAAAATTCTCTGATCGAATTTGAGTCTCTTCAAATTAGTGATATAAAATGCTACCAAAAAGCAATAGATGGTCAATACTGTCTAGGAGAAGTACAAAACAACAGCTTAGTACCAATAATGAATCTCTCAATTCAAATGTCAACGATATTGCAAAACGAACAATCAGGATCTAGTAAAATCGTATCTTCACCTCTACCATTAATCATGCCAGGTGAAAAGTCTCCGATATCAGCAACATTCGCACAAAATAACATTTTAAAGATTGAAGCAACAATCGCTACAGCTGACAATGCCAGTAGATTATCCCAAAAATATCATAAACTTGAAGTGACAACAAATACAGATCAAGAATATCAGAAAAACAGACAATACATTGAAACTACAATCACCAATTCAACAGAATCAAAACTAAATTCCATTGTAATAGTCACATACTGCTATGATAACAACAACTTTCTACAATCATATAATATTGTTCAACAGAACAAACCAATTGATATAAAACAAACATCAACCATCACAACTTATTGTCTAATACCAACAGATCAAAAACCACATTATGTATCATCTGCCTACGGAAAAACAGATGAATAACAATCACTCTGTTACAAAAACTAAAATAGTACGCATGTTTTTCAAATTAATCTATAGTCTCTTCACTAAGAGAAAACTAATTGGTGAGGAAAACTTACCAACATCAGGAGGATGTATATTAGTTGTTAATCACATGAGTTTGGCGGATGCACCTTTATTACTTACATTAATTAGACATCCTAAATTATCAGGATTTGTAGCAAAAAAGTATCAAAACAATGCTTTCTTCAGATCAATCCTTAACTGGGCTGCAAGTGATGCTGGAGGAATCATATGGGTAAATAGAGGAAATGCTGATCGCAAAGCACTTTTCAAAGCTCTAAAAGCTGTTAAATCAGGAGTAATGCTAGGTATTGCACCTGAAGGAACACGTAGTAATACAGGGAGTTTGCAAAAACCAAAACCAGGAATAGCATTTTTAGCATCCAAAGCCAATGTACCAATAGTACCAGCAGTAATAATAGGTACAGACAAAACATTCGCCAACATAAAACGAATTAAACGTACACAATTAATTTTAAAGATAGGTCCTGCTTTTCACTTAGATCCAATCCAAAGGTCTGAACGTAGAATTAAATTAAACCAATACACTGAAGAAATTATGCTGAGACTTGCTGCACTACTACCAGAAGAAAATAGAGGAGTATACGCCGATCACCCAAAATTAAAGTTGTTTATAGAGTGGGCAAACAAATCTTATATGGAAGATGACAATTAGTTAGATCTTAATGAGTAGTTTATATCAAACCAACTTGTTTCCCAGCAACTTCCAAGACTGACAAAGCATGCTTAATTTGCTTTTCTGAATGCCCTGCAGTCACTGTAGCACGTAAACGTGCAAGACCATCAGGAACTGCTGGAGAAACAACTGGAAGAACAAAAATATCCTCATTCTGACAAAGTCCCACTAATTCATATGCCTTTTCATCAGTACCGCATATTACTGGTACTATAGCTGTCTCACTTTCCAAAGTATCAAAACCCATTGACTTCAAACTCTCAATAAAAAAGTTAGCATTCTTTTGCACATTCTCAATCCTCTCAGGTTCATCAATAATTACTTCAAAAGCAGTCTTTGCTGCTGCAGCTTGAGCAGGAGGAATAGCTGCGGAAAAAACAAAACCTCTTGCAGCATGTTTTAACAGATTAACTAAGGAACTACTACCAGCAATGTAACCTCCAACACTAGGAATTGTTTTGCTTAAAGTACCCATTTTTATATCTACACAATCTTCCATACCAAAGTGCTCTTCAATACCTTTACCAGTCTTACCTAACACACCCACTGAATGAGCTTCATCCATCATTATCCATGCATCATATTTACGACATAAATCTACTAAGCCAGGTAAATCAATGATATCTCCATCCATACTAAACACTGCATCAACAATCACTAGTTTTGTATTGCGATCTGAATAACGTTTCAATAAGCTTTCCAAATGATCCATATCATTATGACGAAAACGCTTTAATTCAGCACCTGATAACAAACAACCATCCACAATACTAGCATGATTATATTTATCACATAAAACAATATCTTTTCTACCAACAATAGTAGATATTGCAGCTAGATTAGTCACATAGCCACTAGAAAAAGTGACAGCATCTTCAGCCGACTTAAAGTCTGCTATTGTTCTCTCTAGTTCCAGATGCAAATCAAGCGTACCTGCTAAAACCCTCACACCATGTGTTCCACTTCCATATTTGTGAACAGCTTCAGCAGCAGCTTGATTGATTCTCTCATGTCCCAATAAACCCAAATAACCATACGAAGCTAACATTAACATTGTCCTACCAGCCACTACTACTTCAGTACTACCTTTTAGTTCTGAAATAGGCATATTGTAGTAGTACAAATTAGAATCCTGCATTCCTTGTACTCGATGTAACATTCCATCAATTCGATTTTGAATACCTGATTGCATATTGTTACTCACCTTGGTTATCATGGCACCGTAAAAACTACGGCAGTTTAGAGCAATAATACCGTTCTGTCAATCAATACTAACAAAAATTACTTGATTTCAACTCGCCAGTTCCTGTAAGGCTTCTATATCTATTTCAATAACTCCAAGCTTACGAGCTTGTTCCAACTTACTTCCTGGATTTTCACCAACTAACAAATAGTTCGTCTTAGATGTAACTTTACCTGTTACCAAACCACCATGTGATGTAATATAAGATTTCAAATCATTTCTTGACCAATCTTGTACCTTACCTGTAATAACAAAGATTTTACCGTAAAGTACCCCTTTATGTATATCATCCTCATTATCTAAAACTGGCCAAAACCCAGCTAATTTTAGCTTTTTTAGGATTAGCTGATTATTTGGTTGATTAAACCAATGTACAATAGCATTAGCTATATTAGGGCCTATACCATCAAGATGTAACAAATCTTCAACTCTTGCTTTCGACAACTTATCTAATGAACCAAACTTTCGCGATAAACCCACTGAAGCAACAGCACCAACACCTCTAATACCTAGGGCTTCTATTAACCGATTAATTGTTCTTTTCTTCGATTCCTCAATTGCTAATAATAACCTGTCAACCTTTTTGTCAGCAAACCCATCTAGTTGTAACAAATCTTTTCTATCCAAAGAAAATATATCAGCAACATCTTCGATTAACCCTGACTCCACTAAGAGTCTTGCTATACCCTTACCAAAACCATCAATGTCTAAGGTAGGGCGTGAAACAAAATGTTCCAAATAACGCACAACTTGATCTGGACAAACAGAATTAGTACAGTACAAACCCACCACATCATCATAAGTTACAATATTATTATTGCAGCTAGGACATCTGGATGGTGGCTTAAACACTCTTTCTATTCCTGTACGAAGTGAAGGCAATGAAGCTACAACATATGGTATTACATCACCAGCACGTTTAATAATCACAGAATCTCCAATTCGTATATCCTTTTCTTGTACAAAATCTAAATTGTGGAGAGTAGCTTGCTTAACAACAACACCTCCCACACTTACTGGTCGTAAAATAGCATAAGGAGTCAATATACCTGTTCTACCTACATTTACAGAAATATCCACTACTTCTGTAGTAACCTCATCAGCGGGAAATTTATACGCAACAGCACCACGAGGATCTTTACCAACTATTCCTAGATTAGACATAAGATTAAAGTCATCAATCTTAATTACCAATCCATCAATATCATATCCCAAATCCTGTCGATCATCTTGCCATTCATCACAAATTCTAATGACAGATTGAATGTTTTCACAAAGCACGCAAGAATTAGAAATAGGAAAACCTAAGGATTCCAAATAAATTAACGCATCCCATTGATTTGTAATTTGACTGCCACCATCTACTACTAAATCATAACAATACAATGATAATGGACGACTAGCTGTCACCTTAGGATCCAACTGACGTAACGCACCTGATGCAGCATTACGAGGATTTATATAGACTTTCTCTCCCTTTTCACTTAAGTTTTCATTCAATCTATCAAAAGCATGATTATCAATAAAGACTTCCCCACGAACAACTAGATTATCAGGCGTTTCAATAAATTCTTTTATAGGTATTCGTAAGGGTAAAGACATGATTGTGCGAAGGTTATTAGTTATATCTTCACCTATGTAACCATCTCCACGTGTACAACCTCTGACAAACATACCTTTATCATAATGTAAAACTACAGTCAATCCATCAATTTTAGGTTCTACTACAAACTTAGTAGTAGCAACTCTACTATCAAGTTTAACCATTCTATCAAACCAATTCTTGGTCTCAACTGCATGATTTACTTTACTTAAACTTAATATTGGACTTGGATGTTCAACTTTATTAAATCTATCTGAAGGCAATCCACCCACTCTTTGTGTAGGAGAATCATCTGAAACAAGCTCTGGATGATTTTTCTCCATATCTAACAAATCATCAAATAACAAATCAAATTCACTATCGGAAATAATTGGAGAATCCATAACATAGTACATATAGTTATGTAAATTGATCACTCTCCGCAATTCTCCAACTCTGGTATCTAGATCGATATTTCTCATACAAAGCCAATTATAAATCAAGCTTCTATATGACAAAAATAATATTAGACAATTTTTAAGTAAATATAATTCAACTTGTTCACACTATTTTGTAATATAACATTACTCTTTTAAAAAAATAAGATATATATTTATACTATATGCTACAATCACTCTAGAAACATAAATGTCAATCATTTTGGACATCTTATTTTAACATGTATCCTTTTAGTATTTCAGTTGAAGTAATTTTTAGAGATATTGATTCTTTTGGGCATGTTAACAATGCTGTATATTTTACTTACCTTGAAACAGCACGTACCAAATATTTTCGAAAAATTAAAAAACTTGCAGGAATTGATAAGTTAGACATGGTTGTTGCACAAGCTACATGCAATTACATAACACCTGCTTATATAGATGAAAAACTAATTGTGAGTATTGGTATTACCAGATTAGGAGATAAAAGTTTCGATTTTGCATACAAAATACAATCAGAAAAAGGTTACAATATTGCTGAAGCAAAAACAGTACAAGTAACATACGATTACAAAAATTCGAAAACAATAAAGGTGCCTGAACAATTTAAATCAACAGTGATGCGGCTACAAAACGGCCTGCATTTTCCCACCAATTAGGAAATCAAAACATGTACATATTGATTGCAAAAGTCATTTCTAGCTTATCTAATAAATTAAACAGTATTCTAATAATCATCGCATCTATTACTCTCTTGATAGGATGCAAACAACTAAACAATACTATTACAGATATGGAAACTCAAGAGAAAAATATCCAACCAACAGAAACTCATCAAACTAACATATCCGAATTAGAAGATTCTACTGAAAATATTCCTACTTTTAAGGAAACCTCGGAAGAGAATAATCAAATTAACAATAAGTCTATTGATATAGTAATAACAGAAGAAAATAAAATTACATCCAATAAAGACATTCCAAATACAAATTGGCAAATGAATACAGAAGTAGACTCAGTTGGTCCGGAAGGTGTTAGTCCAGATGCTATTCTATTACCGGATGGTAGAGTAAGACTTTATGTAACCAATATGGGTATAGAAATATGGGAATCATATGATGGATTATCATTCCAGAAAATTGAAGGGAAGACCCCACCGGGAGCAGATCCTACAATTATCCAAACTAGCACAGGATGGAGGATGTATTTTACTGAATTTCCTCCAGGTGGACCAGATACTGGTCAAGCAAAAATTAGTACTGCAACAAGTATAGATGGAATCAATTGGACAAAAGATGATGAAACAGGAATAGTTCAAGAGCATGATAGAAAAGCATGGGGAGTACCAGATTCTTTTATGCTGCCAAATGGACAAATACGTATCATATGGACTGATATGGTAAAACAAAAAAAACTAGAAGTACTAAGATCTGCAACAAGTTCAGATGGAGTTTATTTTAATCTTGACGAAGGATTAAGACTAAGCGGCGGATTTGTAGATTCATACGTACTTAATGGGCTTCCAAATTACATGATAGTATCAACAACTCCGCCTGGAGGACCTATAAAAAATCCTCAAAGATTGTTCCTGGCAAATTCAGTAAATGGAATGGACTGGAAAACAAATGATTACCCATTACTTGATAGAAGTCCTAGAAATGCACTAGACCCAACTTCAGTGTATTTAGGAAATAATACCTGGAGAATATATTATACATTGACTGATGACTCAAACCCTTTTGAAGGTTTTAAAATTGCAAGTGCAATACTTACAGGACCTATAACACCAGAGGAAGAACCAATCCTTGTGGAAGAAAAAATAAATGAAAATCAAACATCATCTGAAAAAATTGATGTACATTTATCAGATGATGAGTCTGACAAATGTACAAACAAACAATATGTATATGAAGACATTGGATTAGCTCTAACAGCAAAACAAGCTGGCAATATGGACTCTATGGCTCCCATGGCAAATCCGTCATCCTTAAAGCTTTTAGATGGCAATATACGACTATTCTTTACAAATGCTGGTGCAGGAATTGGAAGCGCAATTTCATCTGATGGAATATCATTTACATATGAAGGAATTAGGATATCAGCTCCAGAAGCAATGAAACAAGGAGTAAATCTAGGTCCACTTAGAGTATTCCGATTACCTGATGAAAGAATACGGCTTTTTGTAGGATCATCACAAACAGGTGTGCAATCTTTTGTGAGTAATAATGAAGGAATGACATTCTCAGTAGAAAAGGGTGAACGCATTAGTCAAGAAGCAGCAAAAATGCCTGCTATACAAAAACTAAGTATTATTAGCATAGGAAATAACAACTGGCAAGGTTATTTTGGACCAGCGCCACAGCATGGTCCTCCTCCTCCATCAGGACAAAATCTCATAAACAATAATACCCCTGGTCAAAATAACCAACAACCTGGTCCTCCTGGACAAAAACCTAATATACCTAATGAGCAACAGCAATCTCATGGTTATGGTCCTCCTGATCACTGGATTCTTAGAGCAACATCCACAGATCTATTCAATTGGACAGTTGAAAAAGATATATTAATTGGACCTGGAGCACAATATCTGACAGCATCAGCTAGAGAAGTGGCACCCTTATCTACTAATGATGGTTGCATTACTCTATTCTACCAATTAAACAAACCGCAGGATGCAGGGATAAGAGATTTTAGTGGAGTAGCTGTAATAGGTTATAGCTCATCAGAAGATGGAAAAACATTTACTAAACAATACGTGTTAATCAATGAACGTGATCCTGCAGGTCCTGATGTAATACAACTACAAGATGAATCATATCTAATGTATCACGACTCAACTGAAAAGAATGGCTATGGTCACGGCATCAGAGTTGGAAGATTATATAAAGTCGATAATTAAATGAAATACTTTCACTGACCTAAAGTGTTTACGACCTCTTTATTACATCTTTATATAATCTGATTATCTGTTCTGTAATACTTGGCCAAGAATATGCTTCTGCATACTCTGCAGCTCTCTCACCCAATCGATTACGTAAAACATTGTCTGAAAGTAAGTTTCCCAAACTATTTGCCAAAGCAACATGATCATTACCAGGTACCAAAAAACCTGTTTCAGATTCAATGATCAGTTGTGACAAACCTCCAACATCCGTAGCAATCACTGGGGTTCCACAAGCCATAGATTCAAGAGCAACCATACCAAACGATTCATAATGTGATGGCATAACCACCACATCCGCAGATGCATAATACCGATGCAATGTTGTTTGATCACGACTTCCCAAAAAAGCCACAAGATTAGTCAAACCAAGATCATCTCGCATAACCATTAATTTTTCCAACTCGGCATAACGAGTATCATTTGGTTTAGAAGTATTACCACCTATAATAGACAACAACATTTGTGGTGGCATTTGTTCCGAATCTTTCAAATATTTAATTGCATTCAATAATGTATCTACGCCTTTGAGAGGCTCAATTCTACCAACAAAAAGCACCATACTATCTTTCAAAGAAATTTGAAGTTGTTTGCGCGCATCTTTTTTATTGTAAGGATGAAATACAGTTAGGTCAACACCAGGAGGAATAACAACTGGTTTTGCAAGATTTTGTGTATCCATTTTTTCTATTTGTGCTCGCTCACCATTCGTAGAGACTATAGTTGCATCTACCAACCTCAACAATTGTAATTCGGAAGAAAGACGAATTGGTGGTTCAAATTGTTCAGGATGACGAGCAACTTTGTTTTTATTGGTTCCAAGAGTATGAGCCATGTGAACAACTGGAATGTCCCAATATTTCTGAAGTTCAATAGCCGCTAAACCGGAAAGCCAATAATGTGAATGAATCACATCATAACTCGCATCCATCAATGCAGCAGTTAACTTCACTCCGTTAATAAATTCATGTAAATGTTCATATAAATCTGTTTTAGGAATAGGACTTTCTGGACCAGCAGGAATATGAAACACCCTGTTTTCATTTCCTAGGTCATGTCTAATATGACTTTGATGTTCATCTTGTGATCGAGTGAAAACATCAACACCTACACCTTTACGACCTAGTTCTCGAGATAATTCTCGCACATATACATTCATAC
>DBHI01000135.1 GCA_002296125.1 Anaerolineales bacterium UBA832
TTAAAAGCAATGAAATATGCAAAAGAAAGAAATATACCTATATCACTAGACCTCAATCTACGAAACCCATCCAATTCATTATCGAACGAATATAGAAAAGAAATATCTACAGCAATAAATATGGCAGATTACATCCTTGCATCAGCAGAAGATGAAATTTGCACATACACCAACAAAAAAGACTACACAGAGGCATCAATAGAATTGTCTTCTAATGTACGTACAGTAATTGCAAGATTAGGTGAAAATGGATGTCTCGTAGTAGAGCCAAATAAGACACCCTATCAAATTGAATCATATAAGGTACCTGTAGTTAATACCCTTGGAGCAGGAGACGTACATAACGCAGGCTTCATTCATGCAATTCTTAATGGAATGAGAATACCTAATGCAGTGAGATATGGGAACGCAGCAGCAGCTGTATGCGTATCGGACGAAACTACTACTCAAAATATCAATATTGATCGACTCAACAAAATGATGGGTACTCAAGTCATAGGCATGTAACAACTTCATTCCTGTGCACCTAATCTAGGATATTATGAATACAGAAACCGCACCTAAATATATTTTACCAGACAGTCACAATACCAGATCAATTGATATAGTCTGTCTAGGTTCATTTGTAATAGAACGAGTTTTTAATCTATCGGCACAAATAGGTACAGGTCAAGATCACATTGATATAAATAACATTACAGACACCTATGGTGGATGCGCAACTACTGTAGCATGCATAGCTGCACGATTAGGTTCAAAAACCTCTTTAATAACAAAAACTGGAGACGATAAGGAATGTTTAAGTGCACTAGAAGATTTGGAGAGATCAGGAGTATCTCTAGAGCACGTTATACAATACCCTGACCAACCAGGAACCATAATAAGATTATTAACAGGCCCTCAAGGCAGCTGGAACGCATTAGGATCAGTCAACACTAATCTTAAATTAACAATTGATCACATTCCTCAAGCAGAGTATTTTTCAAATGTGAAAATACTACATATAGATGGATACTCTATCATTGGCAAAAAACAAAATTATGAATTAGTACAGGAAACAATACGAAGAGCATTGTTGCATAACTGCATAATATCAATCGATGCATGTGTTCCAGCATCCAAGCATCATACAACTACGCTAGTAGATATATTTAGTAGATCGCATATAATCTTCGCAAATCTAGAAGAAGCACAAATGATTACTAGCAAAACAAATATAGATGATATTATCACCTCGTATAGATCTTTTCAGCCCGATTTTGGCGTTATAAAAAATGGCAAACATGGGTCACATATAATTACATCTAAGGCACATGCGCATATACCATCAATTAGAGCTAAATTCCGAGACTCTATTGGTGCCGGTGACGCTTACGTAGCTGCAATGCTCTATTCTCTCACTAATAAGTACAGTCTAATGGATTCTTCCTTAAACGCTACGGCATCTGGGTCACTCGCATGCGAAGGGCACGGATCGCTTAGTAACTACTATACTCTCCAAGACGTTCAACACAAATTAGACACTCTATAGTAAAATTAATGCGTATGCAATTAGTTTCACTACATAATCTATGTAAAGATAAATGATCTATGCCTGAACAATCCTCATATATCCATAACAAAATGGGCGGCAAACTTAATGACAATCAGATTGCACCCTATGTCATAATGCCAGGAAGCCAAAACCGCATACAAAAGATAGTTAAACATTGGGACGAATATCGCATACTGGCTGAACATTACGAATTCCACGTTTGCTCAGGTCTCCTTAAAGGTCAAGAAATTACAGCTTGCTCGACAGGGATTGGCGGACGCTCAACATCAATAGCAGTAGACGAAATGGCAGCGTTAGGAGCACACACCTTCATTCGCGTAGGAGTTACTGGCGGAATTCAAGAACATATGCAAGTTGGAGACCTAGTTATTGCAACTGGAGCTGTACGTCTAGATAGAACTAGCGAACATTATGTATTTAAAGAATACCCAGCAGTTGCAGACACGGAAGTGGTTTGTGCACTTATTTCAGCTGCTAAATCACTAGGATGCGTATATCATGCTGGAATAGTGGCCACTGTATCATCATTCTATGCAGGCCAAGGAATAACATGCCATAATGGGTACAGGAACTCTCGTATGGATACGATTGGAGCAGATCTCAAGAACGCAAATGTATACGATTGGGACAGTGAAACTGCTACGATTCTAACATTATCAAATTTGTACGGCCTCCGCGCAGGAAGGGTAAACGTAGTAGTCGACGATCCCGACACAGGTCTGTACAATCCTATAGGTGAAGAAATGGCAGTTAGTGTAACTAACAAAGCAATTGAAACATTAATGGAGTGGGATAAACATAAAAAAGAAACGGAACAGCCATTTATTTTACCATCCTTACCGCCAGAAAATTATGAAATCTAGAGACTATGTGCACAGGAATTTTGGTGGACAATGTTCCAACGGCGATATTGCTCCATACGTAATTGTTACGGGTAGCAAAAGCCGTACAATAGAGATAGCTTCTAACTTTGATGAATACAAACAAGTTGCAGACGATTATGAATACTTAATTTGTACAGGCTCATTAAATGGTCATCCCATAACAGCGTGCTCTACTGGTATAGGTGGCATGTCTGTATCAATAGCTATAGAAGAATTAGCTAATTTAGGAGCCAAAACTATCCTTAGAATAGGAGTAACAGGCCCTATTCAAAACGAGTTCAACTATGCAGATTTAATAATAGCAAAAGGCGCTGTACGATGGGATGGAACTAGTCATGATTATGTAATGCCAGAATATCCCGCAATAGCTCATTTTGAAGTCTTTATGGCGTCTATATTATCAGCAAAAGAATTAGGGTACCCTTACAAGACAGGTATTATCGCTGACCTCGCATCATTAGGGCCTCTATCAGATGAAGGCTACCGATCATTTCTTTCAAACAACACTAAAGTAATGTATGATCAATTAATAAATGCCGGTGTCCTCAACGGAACCGGCGAAGCATCTACAATGCTAGTCCAATCATCAATGTACAACATCCGATCAGGAGTAATAAATATCAGTTTACAAGACTCAACCAGTCAAACCTGGAATACTAAAGAAGATTATAGAGTAATTAACTGCGGTATAAAAACAATTTCTATACTCCAAGGATGGGACAATCAAAATTCACAAAACAATATCAAGCATACAGTTCCATCAATATAGCATATCACAAACAATAGTCAGATATCAATAATTAACTCTCCGCCAACTATTTCAATCGAATAACATGGTATACCTCTGGTAGCCGGAAGCGATTTTGCTTTTCCGTCCCTAACATCAAATTTAGCACCATGCCTCGGGCATTTAATAGTGTATCCGTCTGTTTCTCCATCAGATATAGATCCGCCATCATGAGAACAAACATCAGAAATACAATAGTAATCTCCGTTAATATTGAAGACCACTACATTGCTACCTTCCATTTGTATAATTTTTTTTTCACCTACATCAATGTCTTCTATCTTACAAAGTGCGACTTTCATACCTAAGCGTATACCTTAATCTAATGGATTCATATTTTAATCTTCAACCCACTCCTGCACTCCATATGCCCCAACCTTAAGTACCTTTAGGCTTAACATAGCGCACTTGAGTCGCACTGGACCTAATTCAATTCCCAACATTTCCAATATGTCATCTCTGGTATAGTCCTTAATATCGTCAAGTGTTTTACCCTTAATATCTTCCATCAGCATAGATGCAGAAGCCTGTGATATAGCGCAACCATGACCAGAAAATGCGCATTCAATAATCTTATTGTCCTTATCCACCCTCAGGTCAATTCTAATCATATCTCCACACAAAGGATTGTCATCCTGGTATGATATATCAGCAGGGTCTAACTCACCGTTATGTCTTGGATTTTTATAGTGGTCAAGTATTACTTCTCTATACATATCATCCATAATTCACCAACCTATTTAAACATATGTCTTACTTTATCGAGAGAATCAACTAGAGCATCCACATCATCAACATCATTGTAAATATAAAATGACGCACGCGCAGTAGCCATCAAACTATATTTCTCATGCAATGGCATAGCACAATGATGGCCTGCTCTCACGGCAACACCATCAGAATCCAGAACCTGTGCAATATCATGAGGATGAACCCCATCCAACGTAAAAGCAACAACACCCCCACGATACTGGCTATTACTGGGACCATAAATAGTTACTCCAGGAACCTGATTGACCTTTTCCATTGCATATTTAACCAACGTCTGCTCATGATCCCATATCTTATCCATGCCAATACCATCAAGATATCTTACTGCCTCACCAAAGCCAATAGCTTCTCCAATCGCTGGTGTACCTGCCTCAAATTTGTATGGTAAATCATTGGGCGCAAATGATCTCAAATAAACACGTTTAATCATATCACCTCCACCCAAAAATGGTGGTATATCTTCTAAAATATCACGCCGACCCCACAAGACTCCAATACCGGTTGGTCCACACATTTTGTGAGCAGAAAATGCCACAAAATCCGCCCCAATTTCATTTACGTCAACTTTCATATGCGGAACTGACTGCGCAGCATCTACCATTACAATTGCTCCAGCATCATGAGCCAATGTTGAAATTGTTTTGATAGGATTCACCGTACCCAACACATTTGACATATGGGTTACACTTACCAATTTAGGGCCATTATTAAGTAAATTAACATAATGATCCATATCTAAATACCCTTCGTCATCAACATTTATAACATCTATCTCTACACCTAAAGCTTCAGATAGAATATGCCAAGGGACCAAATTAGAGTGATGCTCCATTTCAGACAATATAACTCTATCTCCAGCCACCAGCTTGCTTCTACCCCATGCATGTGCAACTAAATTAATTGCCTCAGTAGTATTTCTCAAGAAAATAACTTCCTTCTCTGATGTTGCTCCTATAAATGACGCAATGCATTTCCTAGAGTTCTCATAAGCTGCAGTAGCCTCCTCAGCCAATGTATGTATACCTCTATGAACATTAGCATTGTGATAGCTATAATATCTGTTGAGTGAGTCCAATACCGCTGCCGGCTTTTGTGAAGTAGCAGTGGTGTCTAGATAAACTAATGGAACACCAGGATGCACTTCCCGTTGAAGTGCTGGAAAATCCTTTTTTATTACATCAATGTCAATCCCATTATTAATGTTCATCTTTAATTATCGTCCAGAAAAATACACGTAATTGATAAACCTACATCATCTTATCAACGACAGATTGTTTTAGTCTATTGCGTACGCCTTCGAAAGGAACTCTCTGCATGATTGGATCAAAAAACCCATCTACTACTACCTTTTTGGCTTCATCAAAGTGTATGCCCCGCGACATAAGATAGAATAGATGCTCATCCTCTAATCTACTAATAGTAGCTGCATGCGTGCATCTGACATCATCAGCTTGTATTTCTAGTCCCGGAATAGAATCAGCACGAGCCTCCTTAGATAACAATAAATTTCTATTAGCCTGAAATCCATCAGTTTTCTGAGCTCCAGGTTCAACATTTATCATGCCCTGCCAAACGGATCTACTATCATCTTTTAAGGCTCCCTTAAACAACAAGTCACTAGTCTGACCTTCTCCATAATGATTTTGCTGAGTGTCATGATCCATATGCTGGTCCTCAGCAGCAAAATAAAATCCTGACATTCGACCCCATGCACCGTCTCCCAACAAATCAAGGTCCAAGAATGATTTCGTAAGCTTACTTCCTATCGCACTAAAAACCCAATCAAACTGACCATTTCGACCCACCTGACATCTCTCATGTGAAAAATGATAACATTTGCTACTCAATGACTGAAGCTCTACAAACTTAAACTCAGAGTTATCACCAACATAGACCTCAACAGTACCTGAATGCAAATGTTCTTCCTGACTATCTGACGCCAATTCATGTGCATAGGTCAATGAAGCGCCATCTTCTACGACAACTACAACTCTAGAAAAATGGGCACTTTGAGTAAGCCAAAATACGGAGTGTAAAGGTGTAGAAACGGAGACTCCAGCGGGCACATACAAAAATACACCTTGGTCTACAAATGTAGCAGCCATTGCAGCGTGCTTACCTGAATCAACATCAACCAATTTTGACAGGTATTTATTTAACAAGTCACTATGCTTGTTAGTAGCAGTAACAAAATCGCAAAAAATTACACCTTGTTCCTCTATATCTGCACTAACATTACTGCCAACGACATTTCCGCCAGAAACAACAATCTGGCCACCATGATCATCATCAACCAGAGGATTCAGTAGATGATTCGGAACGTCTAATTTTATATCCTTTATATTATTATTGTCCGCATAGCCAGACAAAAAACTATTCCAATCAATCCTTTCAATGTCAGTTCTTCGCCAAGCTTCATCTTCAATTGTAGGAAAATCAATTCCATTAAATATTTTTCGTGCCTTCTTTCTCTGATCTACGTACCAATCACCATCGCCTAATTGCCTACTCAAATTTACTAACTGCGAATCTGTTATTTCAATTACATTTTTATGGTTATTTCTTGATGTCATTCATCCCTCTATATTAACTATATTTACCATGAAAATACGCAAAAGTTATTGCGCCTATTTCCATACAATTATCCTATTGACCCTTCCATCTGTAAATGTATTAATCTATTCATTTCAACTGCATACTCCATAGGCAATTCCTTAACTAAAGGTTCAATAAATCCAGACACCACCATAGAAGATGCCTCCTCCTCTGATAGTCCACGGCTCATCAAATAAAACAGTTGATCTTCACCAACCTTCGACACAGATGCTTCATGGCCAATAGATACATCATCTTCATCAATCTCAATATAAGGATAGGTATCAGATCGAGACTCATCATCAATAAGTAAAGCATCACATACTACATTTGAACGAGATCCATTACAACCTTCGTCGACCTTTAATAAACCCCTATAAGTAGATCTTCCCCCATTCCTAGATATAGACTTACTGATAATTTTAGATGTGGTATTAGGAGCACTATGAACAATTTTTCCGCCAGCATCCTGATGTTGCCCAGATCCTGCAAATGCAATAGATAAAACTTCACCATGAGCGCCTGGTTCTAATAAATAGACAGAAGGATATTTCATAGTCAGTTTTGATCCTAAATTACCGTCCACCCATTCCATTACAGCATTCTCGTAAGCAGCAGCTCTCTTAGTTACTAAATTGTATACATTTGCTGACCAATTCTGAATTGTAGTGTATCTACACCTTGCATTCTTCTTAATTACTATTTCCACAACAGCTGAGTGTAAGGATTCAGAAGTATAGGTAGGAGCCGTACACCCTTCAACATAATGAACATTCGCCCCTTCATCTACAACAATCAAAGTCCTTTCGAACTGTCCAGCATTATTAGAATTAATTCTAAAATATGCTTGCAATGG
>DBHI01000093.1 GCA_002296125.1 Anaerolineales bacterium UBA832
TCTGTTTGCCACCATGTGTCTACAACTGCAGCCTCACCTCTACCTATAACATCATAGTACCATCGCCACACCTCAGGCTCTATAGGCTCACCTACAGTAGTCATATGTTTAAATTTATAATTATACTTAAGTGGTTCTTCCGGACCATCCTTACGTAACATGCGCACTGTAGTTGGAGCAGTATGAAAAATATTGACACCTAACCTCTCTGCTATTCGCCATGGACGACCAGCATCTGGAAACGTTGGAACACCCTCATACATAACACTAGTACCACCCAATGAAAGCGGTCCGTAGACAATATAAGAATGACCAGTAATCCAACCTATATCTGCCATACACCAATATACATCTTTTAATTGAATATCCTGCACATATTTTGAAGTACCTGTTACATAGGAAAGATAACCTCCTATGCTATGCTGACAACCCTTTGGCTTACCTGTAGTTCCACTTGTATACATCAAAAAAAGAGGAGCATCTGCATCTAAATTGATAGGATCAACAATAGATCCTCTATATTCCTTCAAACATTCTTCAACAAAAAAATCTCTGCCTGAAACCATAGGTGATTCTGATTGATATGAATCTAAATAACGCCTCCACACAAGTACTTTGTCCACAGATTGACCAAGGTCTTCTGCCACTTCCACTGCTTCATCAGCCTTAATTTTGTGATCCAACATAGTTCCATTACGATAATATCCATCCATAGTAATTAGAACTTTGCTACCTGAATCGGCAATTCGTTCGCCACAGGCTTTACCACTAAAACCACCAAACACAACCGAATGTATTATGCCAAGTCTAGCGCAAGCTAACATCACAACAGGAAGCTCAATAGACATAGGCATATGTATTGTTACTCTATCTCCTGGTCCTAATTTTGCAAAATCACGAAGTAAAGCAGCGGTTTCGTTTACTCTGACATATAACTCTCTGTATGTAATAACTTTGTGATCTTCATCCTCTATTTCTGGAACAAAAATAAATGCTGTCTTGTTTCCATTATCGATAATATGCCTATCTACACAATTATAACTAGCGTTAATCTTGCCTCCTACAAACCATTTCCAACAAGGTGCATCGCTAGAATCGAAGATCTTATCCCATTTCTTGTACCATGTTAATAAGTTAGCATATTCAGTAAAACAATCAGGAAATTTGTCTAAAGCAAAGCGCTCATATATCTCAGGATCCTTCATGTTAGCTTGTGCCACAAATTCCTTATTAGGCGCAAAATACTCCTCTTCTTGCCAATGCACAGCAATCTGCGCTTCAGTTACCTTTTCATGCTCTATATGTTTCATTACTATGCTCCTTTTTGAACACCAATAATGTTCTCACAACTTTAGCACAATGGTTGCAAAATGCAAACATCAACAATTTAAATTTCATTTAACCTAAAGATCCTTCTAGTTAATATGCAAAATTTGTAAACATTGGACATCATAGTACAATACTACTAATATCGTATAAAATTCAAAATACAAATAGGTCTACATTTGATAATAAACTTCTATTCTACATTGCGAGATATAGCCGGCACTCAATCCATTACTTTAGACTATCCAAATGGCGAAACCATCAGTCATATTATCCAAAAAATAGTAGCTCTTTATCCTGACATGCACTACGAATTACTAGACGATAACAACATGATATATGGTCATGTACACATTTTTGTTAATGGATTAAATATGACTCTGATTAAAAAAAACTCATCAGAAACTATCTCCAATCAGAGCACATTAGATATTTTTCATGCAATAGGAGGAGGACATCATACAGGAGAAATTCATTTAATCAAAAAGCGTCTTGCATTTGACCTTTTCTAAAACTGCAATGCTGTATTCTTGATCAAGCAACTTTTGCACATCATTCAGAGAAACATTACTAACATTCACAATATTTACATCCTTTGATTCCCTAGATGCATTCAACAAATATGCCCACCTATAAAACCCTTCATATTTATCACGAGTCACACCCCTAACCAAGTTCATGTCCCGATCCTTAACCCAATTGACAATTAAATCAGGACACAATGACAAAACATAATCAGGGTCAAATTTATTATGACCTACTTCAAAAAATGTTGGCTCTATTCTAGCAATATGCCTATCATTTAATCCTAGCATATCTATTGTTTGCAAACCTGAATAGAAAGGAATCTTACCAGCAGCATCTGAAGCTAACAACTTACCTTCATACTCTTCTTTAATCATCTGTCCTAACTCAATATTCCTATCATATTTATGAAATGTATATAAAAATCTATCGTCTAATACCACCATTCGTAACTGCAATATTATCAACATGCTTACTATGAATATTCGACCACGACCCCCTAAATCTGACCCTATATATCTAAACAATGCTATTAAACCTAATGGATACAATACTACTAAAAATCTTTCTACAAAATGATCAGCGCCAATATAAATCCAGTAAAAAATCCAAGCAAAAATAAACACTGTTTCAAACTTAAATAATTGTTGATTTTCTAACTGTGCTTTTCTGTATAAGTTTGAGAACACTTGTACAAAAACTAAAACAGCGACCAATAAATATACAAACAAACCCTCATTCATAGAAATACCCCAAAGCTGTCTAACAGCAAAAACAACCCTTTCAATTAGAGGACCTGACACCTTGGCATAATATGTATTAGGAAGAAGATCACCATAATAATACAATCTCCAGATAGAATAAGCAGAAAGTGTACACACCACAACCATTAACGACCACCACATCTCCCTAAAACATCCTTTCAGAAATAAATAAAAAATTACAATAGATGCTATTACAAAACCATCCGCTCTAGCCATAGATATACAAATGAGCAGCAAACTTAAAATCCTTAAGTCTTTTGCACCTTCTATAATACGTTCAATATAAACCATTAACAACAACACTAAGAAAACAATTAATATAGTTTCCATTCCTGATGAAATCCACATCCATAGCGGAGGAGTTAGGACAAACACAAAAGCAGCTAAAGATCCATTAGTGTTTCCAAATTTGTCTCGTGTATAGTTAGCAAACACATACAAAGCACCTATGCCAAAGCAAATATTAAGAACAACTGATACAACATATACATGTGTAGATGCACCCACAAGAAACACAGGTGTTAATAACAGTAGATAAAGTAAATTGGAATAACCCTCTACTGGATCTCCAGGATTAAATACTATTCCATTTCCATTTGCTAAGTTTTCAGCATATCTATAAGTAATATAAGCATCATCAGTACCCCAAGCATCTCCACTCCAATCATAATGAAAATAACCCATCCAATAGTGTGCAAGAGAACCAATCACCAACAAAGCAGCTGAAAAGTTTAATACAAAGACCTTATTAGTAAAAATTTTCTTCATTTCTCTATGCGAGCTACTACACAATCAAAAAATTCTCCTACTAACTTCTTAGTCACCCCTGGAGCTAAACGCATAGCTAAACTAGCAATCCTACCCATAATTTGTACATCAGCACGCCAATTTAATTCTGTCATACCATCGTCAGTCTCCTGAAGATCCATATTGGCTTCAACTTCAGCAGCGCTACCCGGCGCATTGCCTCTTGCTCGCATCACTGCAAGATTTGGTGAATCTAATTCCACCCATTCAACCTCCATAGCGAAACTAACCTTAACAGCCCCCAAAGCAATTCCAACGTCCGTTCTAAATTTCTTGTCAGGTTCAACTACTTCAACTGTGTTAACGCCTGGCGCACACTGACTAACTAAATCTGGATCTGTCAAAAAATCCCAAACAACTTGTCTACTAGCATTAATTTTCACTTTTCCATCAAATTTCATAATCACCTCCACAATAATTTCAATATTATAACTAAAATATAGAATATCTATATTTATTATAGAAGCAATAGTTTTGTATTACTGTGTTAATACAAATATAATACAAATAATCTATAATCACTTAAAATACAAATTAGATAGAAGGAGAGTGTCTCAATGAATGTTGCAAATCTTGTTAGTGTATTAGCCAGTATATCTTGGCTATTATTAATAGGAAGTATTTTGTTTGCTGGTGCCAGCGTAGCTCGTGGAGGACGTGCTGGTTCATATGCTAGCTTAGTAATTGGCGCATTAGCGCTTGCTCTTGTACTATCAACAATAAGTCAAGGTCTTGTGTTTATACAGCCCGAAACACGTGGTGTAGTAATAAGTGCTTTAAGACAAACTGGTCTTCGAAGTCAAGCTCTACAACCCGGTTTGCGCTTTGTTACTCCATTTTTCGAAGACGTAGTAGTATATCCAATAGCTAAACAAACATACACTATGTCCGGAGCTTCAACTGAAGGACAAATTAGCGGTGATGATTCAATAGTAGCCCGTACATCTGATGGTCAAGAAGTCCGAATAGATGCATCTGTTATATTTTCAATTGATCCATCTGCGGTAGTAGATGTACATGTCGAATGGCAAAATAGATACGTTGATGGATTAGTCAGGCCACAACTTCGTGGTATAGCCAGAGACTCAGCAGCTAGATATGGCGTTGAAGACATATACAGTATCAGACGTGACGAATTGGCATCTGAAATTGAAGAAGCGCTAAATGTAACTCTAGTGGAAAATGGATTAATATTGGATGATTTTGTTTTACGTAATATTACCTTTACACCAGAATATGCAGCAGTCATTGAACAAAAACAAATAGCGGAACAAGAAGTTCAACGTCAAGCATTTGTAGTAAAACAAAGAGAACAAGAAGCAGAACAACTTCGACAAGTATCTCAAGGTGAAGCAGATGCTGCAGTTATAGCATCTGAAGGTAAAGCTAAAGCAATCTTGGTTGAGGCAGAAGCTCAAGCAGAAGCTCTTACAAAGATAGGAGACGCTCTCACTACGAACCCTGATCTTCTACAATATACTTATGTACAGGAACTTAGTGAAGATGTAAAAGTAATGCTATTGCCATCAAACAGTCCTTATCTCTTTAACTTACCTGAACTAGAAGGATTGTCTACTAGCGAATAATTTGATGATCAAATAATGTAAAAGGGCCTATCTAATACAATAGGCCCTTTTCGCTGCGGAGAGGGTGGGATTCGAACCCACGGTGACTGTAAAGCCACAACGCTTTTCGAGAGCGCCCCGTTCGTCCACTCCGGCACCTCTCCAATAAATTAGTATACAACTAAATTTGTTACATTAATATTGTCTATCAATTGATGCTTGTAATATCCTTAAAATATCCTTACCATATGTTTTTCGTCTCCATGACCCTAAATCTTTTACCAATTTCAATCCTTCATAATCAACAGGATTCAAAACAGCCAAGTCCCATAATATTTCTTTGGCAACGATAACGTCTGATGACACACCTCTATTAATAGCCCGGTTCTTTCTCCACAATTTCAAAGATTGATATCTATCTCTGGTCAACTGATCAACTCTTTCTCTTTTCGGCTTATCAGGATGCTTAGCAACAAGACCTCTGCTAACTGCCTCCAAAATACCTTTATAATGAAGTCGCACCTGACGAGCACTTATATCTCTAATATTTCCCAGTTGTTTTTTGTTTGTTGGACATTCACGAGCAATTACCATTATCACATGATCCCTAAGTATTCTAAATGGTGGTACATCTAACCTACAAGCAATTTTGTCACGATATTTGTATACTTCAAATAATACTGCGGCATTTTTACTCGGAAGACTACGTGCTCCAGAAATTTTCCAAAAATCTTGTGGGGACTTACACAACAATTTACGACAACTCGCACGTGCAATCCGATCAAACTCTTCATATATTTCAAGCCATTGATCCTGACAAACAAATTCCTTAATAATACTGTCACGAATATCTAATAAAAAACGTGTGTCCAGTTGCGCATAAAATAATTGCTCTTTGATTAAAGGTCTTTCAGCCCAATTAGACAATTGAAATTTCTTGTCAACTCTAACTGAATATTTTTCCCACAAAATTGAAGCCAAGCTTAAATTATTCCAACCTAAAAATCGTGCAGCAATCATAGTGTCAAATAAACCTGTCACTTTCCAACCGTAATCACGCCATAAGCCCATTAAATCATATTCAGCTGCATGAAAAACTTTTTCTATCTTGTTGTTCTCAAAAACTGACTTTAATTTAGTTAAATCTTCCAACAAAATTGGATCAACAATAAAATCTGCCTGACTTGTTGAAATTTGAATTAAACAAACTCGTTCTTGATAAGCATGTAAAGAGTTCGCTTCTGTGTCAACACCAATAACAACTTCTTGATTTAACTCCTCAACAACTCTGCATAAATCCTTCTGTGTAGTTACTAATTGATACTTTCTCATATTTTTAGTATATTATTTTCGTAATATATTATCAAGATTGCCTTACAAAAATTTGACAATAAATGTTGTTTGTGTAAAAATTAACTTGTAAGAAAAAACAAGAAAGAATGAATCAGAATTATTATGACAATTGCTACCCCTGCCGTACCAATTACCAGACGTGAATTCCTATACTATGTATGGGGTGCATCCATTGCTCTTTTCATGGCTGAAATGGGTGGTGCCTTCATATGGTTTGCATTACCTAGATTTAAGGAAGGAGAATTTGGAGGAATTATTACACTGCCTATATCAGACTTACCTACTCCTGATTCAGGACCCAAAGACCTACCTGATGTACGAATCTGGCTTGTAAATATAGGTGACGCTAGAGTTGGCGACAATAGACAACCAAATGATTACACAGTAAAACCTGGTGTTAGAGCATTGTATAAGATATGTGTTCATTTAGGATGTTTATACAAATGGGTACCTACAAATGATCGTTTTGAGTGTCCATGTCATGGATCAAAATATCTAGCATCAGGATCACGAATTGATGGACCAGCAACTCGCAATTTGGATTCATTTCCAATTGAATTTGTAGATGATGCTGGCAATGTCGTTGCTCAAAGCGGTACAATAGGAGCTGGCAACTCAGAAGAAGGTGGTGCAGTTGAGATTCCAGCTGAAGCTGTAGCAATTAGAATAGATACTGGACAAAGAGTCGAAGGTGCACCAAACACTCAACCTGGTGGTGGAATATAAATCCACCATTTTGAAGAAAATAACAGGAAATTATTTATATGTCTCTCTTCAAAATACACGCTCCAATTCTTGATGACATTAAAAAGGATGGTCTAGTACCTACCCTTATAGCAAAAACCGATGAAGTAGTCACACGAATAACTGCAGGATTAAATGTTGAGGAAATTCGATCTGTTTTGCGTGGAGACCCACCTAAACGTCCAAACCCTCGGGTTAAACCTCATGCAGATGCATTCTGGATGCACATGCGCCCAACATATTTCCATGAAAAAGTAATGAACCTATACCCTACTTTTAGATTAGGATGGTTATCTGTTTACTTTATGGTGTTTGAAACAATTACTGGATTAGTATTAATGTTGTGGTATACACCATCTCCATTGCGAGCATTTGAAGACATGCAAAAAATAATCAGCAATGTTCCTTTAGGTTTAATGGTAAGAGATTTACATCGCTTAGGTGCAGAATTCATGGTAATGGTAGTTCTACTTCATATGCTAAGGACATTTATCACAGGCAGCTATAAAAAACCTAGACAATTTACATGGTTTACAGGTGGTGTGCTACTTCTTTTAACATTATTTCTGTCATTTTCCGGTTACCTATTACCCTGGGATCAATTGTCATTATGGGCAGTTACTATTGGTGCATCAATGGCAGAAGCCA
>DBHI01000029.1:0-7982 GCA_002296125.1 Anaerolineales bacterium UBA832
GAAGTAGAAGTAGAAGCAGAAGCAAAATCAGAAGAGAAAGCAGAATCAGAAGAGGACGCAGAAAAATCTAAGGACCCAAAATCTGATTAGGCTAGATAAATATACAATTAGTTTGCTAGTGTAAATAGGTATGATATGAAAGAGTTTTTGGAGTATGTAGTAGGTTCAATTGTTACTGATAAAGATAATATAAATATTGAGATGGAAGAAAGTGGATCTATAGTAAAGATCCGTCTTAGTGTTGGGCAGGATGATGTAGGTAGGGTGATTGGCAGAAGAGGTAGGACTATCAATGCAATAAGAACATTATTACGTGCTATGGGATCTTTGCGTGGGAATAGAGTAGAATTAGATATTGAGTAACGATTTTGAACATTAAAGAGGTATGGTCATTATATATGAGGCCCAGATAGTATGAATACTACTGGGCTTATTCAATTAAAGATTGGTGAGATTGTTAAGTCTCATGGAGTCAAGGGGGAAGTAAGTGTAAATCTTGCTATTGATGGAATGTCACTTGATCATGGTATGCAATTTGCATGGGTAGGGAAGGATCGCAAGAAGTGTGATATTGAGAAAATTCGTAAGCATAGAAATAGATTGATTGTAAAATTTGTTGATTATGACACTAGGGATGAAGCTGATTCGTTAAGGGGTAAAAGTGTATATGTTCTTCATGATGCTTTAGATGATTTGTGCCCGAATGAATTTTATGTTGACAATTTAATTGGTTTGGATGTAATTACTGTAGATGGTAATGGGCTTGGTATTTTAACTGATGTAATTAATACGGGAGCTAATGATGTATATGTAGTTAATGCTGAAGATGGAAAAGAAATCTTATTGCCAGCTATTAGGTCAGTAGTCAAGAAAGTTGATTTGAGTAATAATAGAATGGTAGTTGTTTTGATTCCTGGATTGTAAATATTTATAATGACTTGTTGACATTTTGTGATTGAATGTGATATGCTAGCCCGCTGATTTCTAGATTATTAATATTGTATATTATGTCATTGTAAAGTTAAGGTAAGTGACTACATTAGTATTATTTAGTAAGTGTCTTAAGTTATGTAGTCTTAATATTCTATATGAGGATGAAACAAAATGACTATGGATTATTATGCGGTTGTGATGGCTGGTGGATCAGGGACTCGCTTATGGCCTCTTTCAAGGAAAGAACGTCCTAAGCAGTTGTTAAATTTGGGGCGTGATAGAAGTTTGTATCAGCTTGCAATTGATAGGATAGAACCTATATTTAAATATGAAAATATAATTGTAATTACTGCTGGTAGCATGGTTAATGAATTAATAAATCAAACTCCTAATATACCATCAGAAAATTTTTTGGTGGAACCAGAAGGTAAAGGTACAGCTCCTGCTATAGCTTTAGGAGCAATGTACGCAGAACATTTATCTGGTGGAAAAGCAGTGATTGCATGTCTTACTGCTGATCATATTATCACTGATGTAAATGAATTCCAAAAGGTTTTGTTGGAAGCTGGAAGATTAGCACATAATAATCGAGTTGTTACATTAGGTATAAGTCCTACATTTGGGTCTACTGGTTATGGATATATACAGCGCGGAAAATTTTCTGAAGATAAATCTGATTTTAGTATTTATTCAGTCAAAAAATTTAAAGAAAAGCCTAGTCAGAATGTTGCTGATAATATGGCCAATGATGGTGAACATTATTGGAATTCTGGTATGTTTATATGGAGTACTGAGAAAGTGATGGAAGAATTTGAAAGGCAATTGCCAAACACATATTCTGCTTTAAGACTTATTGGAAATTTATTTGATTGTGATGATGTAAAAAGTAGATTTAGAAGTATTTGGTTGGATATAGAATACAATACTATTGATTATGGGATTATGGAAGATGCAGATGATGTATGGGTAATGGAAGTTGATATTGGTTGGAGTGATGTTGGTAGTTGGTTGTCTGTTTTGAATAATGGTGATACTGATGAATTTGGTAATGTTGTTTTAGGTGGAGATCACTATAACATTGACTCTAAGAATACGTTGGTTCATTCTGACAAGTTGGTAGTCACCATAGGTACCGATAAGTTGGTTGTGGTAGATGTAGGTGATGTTTTGTTAGTGTGTAGATCTGATAGGTCTGAAGAAGTTAAGCGAGTAATAGAGTATTTAAAGGAGAATAATAAGGACTCGTTGCTATAGTTCTAAATTAGATAATTATGCAAGCTTACTGTGTTAAATGTCGTGAAAAACGTGAAATTGTAAATTCTATTGCAACATTTACTAAAACAGGTCAGCCAGCTACAAGTGGCAAATGTGTAGAGTGTGGTACTGGTGTGTTTCGTATAGGTAAGACTGAATTGCATCAGGGATTGCAGGCACCTCCTAAAGTTAAATCATCGCGCCGCCGTAAGAAGACTAAAGCTGTCAAACGTAAGGGGAAGGTAGTTATTGTAGAATCTCCAGCTAAAGCGCGCAGCATTGGCAGATTCCTTGGTAAAGGATACAAAGTTAAGTTTTCATTAGGTCATGTGCGTGATTTGTTGAAATCTAGAATGGCGGTTGATCCGACTAATCATTTTGAGGTTGAGTATAGAGTTCCTAATGATAAGAGACCTATAGTCAAGGATTTAAAAAAGGATGTTCAAAATGCATCTGAAGTTTATTTGGCTACAGATTTGGATAGAGAAGGAGAAGCAATTGCTTGGCATTTAGCTGAGGTGTTAGAGGTTGAAAGTGAAAGGCTGAGGCGAGTTACTTTTCATGAGATTACACGCGATGCCATTAACAGAGCTTTTGAGACTCCTAGAAAAATTGACATGAGTTTGGTGGAAGCTCAGGAAACTAGAAGAATATTAGACAGGTTAGTAGGATTTTCTTTATCTGAATTGTTGTGGAAAAAAGTAGCAGGACGCCTCAGTGCTGGACGTGTACAATCGGTTGCTGTTAGATTGATAGTTGAACGTCAGAGAGCAATAGATTCACATGTTGCAAAAGAATATTGGGGTATTAGGGCAAAGCTTTTTAAAAATGATGACTTAGATAAGGAATTGTTTGAATCAACATTGCGTAAGATTGATAATATGTCAGTTGGTATTGATAAGGAGTTTTATCTTAAGGATGAGTCAACAGTTAAACAAATAGTATCCGAATTAGAAGGTGCTAGATGGTTGGTCAAGGAGGTTAAACATGGTCAGAGGCGTCGAAAGCCTCCTGCTCCTTTTAGAACTAGTACACTGCAGCAGGAAGCATCCAGGAAATTGAATTTTCCTGTGGGTAAGACTATGGCTATTGCTCAGCAATTATATCAAGGTGATGGTATTCAGGGTGATCATGAAGGTGGCTTAATAACATACATGAGAACAGATAGTGTGCAAGTGTCTCCGCAGGCTGAAAGTGAAGTTAGAAATTATATAGAAGATGTCTATGGTGTTAATTACTTGCCTAATAGTGCGCCTAAGCATCGGAAAACTAAAAGTTCGCAGGAGGCACACGAAGCTATTAGGCCGACTTCTGTATTAAGATCTCCGAGTGATATAAAAGAGAGTTTATCTAGTGATCAATATAAATTATACAATTTAATCTGGACAAGATTTGTGAGTAGTCAAATGGCAGTTGCAGTTTTTGATACATTGCGGGTTGATATATTAGCTATTGGAAATAAATCGGAGTATGAATTTCGTGCTACTGGTGATCAGATAAAATTTGATGGGTTTTTAAAGGTTTACGATCCTAGTTCAGAGGATGATTCAAAGAAAACAAAGGAACAGTTGATTCCTGACTTACATGAAAATGAGGTTTTGCAATTAGAGTGTTTGATATCAGATCAGAAGTTTACTAAACCTCCTCCTTTATTTACTGAAGCAAGTCTAGTGAAGGCATTGGAAGAACATGGTATTGGTCGTCCTTCAACATATGCTCCAACTCTCAGTACTATAGTAAGGAGGGGTTATGTTAGTAGGGATAATAGGAGATTATGTCCTACAGATATTGGTATTACAGTTAACGATTTGTTGGTAGAGTTTTTTTCTGATGTACTAGATATTGGTTTTACAGCATCCATGGAGGGCGATTTAGATTTTATAGCTCAAGGAAAAAGGGAGAGGGAACCTGTATTGAATGAGTTTTGGGTACCATTTGAAAAAGATTTAGTTCATGCACATGATCAGATGCCAACTATTGATAAAACTCCAGAATCAGCTGGCCGTGATTGTCCCAAATGTGGAGAGGGATTACTTATTCGTACTGGTCGATTTGGTAAATTTATTGGTTGTTCAGGATTTCCTGAATGCCGACATACGGAGCAGATTTTGCATAAAATTGGAGTAAGGTGTCCTGATTGTAGTGATGATTTGGTCCAAAGGAAAACTAGAAAAGGAAGGGTATTCTACGGATGTGTAACGTATCCTAAATGTGAGTGGACTTCATGGGTTAGGCCACTAGTAGAAAAGTGTAAGGAGTGTGAAGGTATTTTGTTTGAGAAAGGGAAAAATAAGGTTACTTGTAGCAAATGCGAACAAGAATGGGATAAAAGTGATATACAATCGCAGTCAGATCAAGAATATGGCACTAAAGTTGCACTACAATAAATTAAATTATGTGATTTTCGAGAATATATTATTGGATGAATCCTAGTATGAATAATATTAGAGAATACATTAGTAGTTTAGTTTTGATCATGAGAAATAATTTTGCGTGGTCATTTATTACTACTTTTATACTTGGAGTTGTTTTGGGGTGGATAGTTCTTGGGTGGTGGTTGTTTCCTGTGAGATGGACAGATGCTCATCCAGGTACTCTACATCCAGATTTTAGGAATCAGTGGGTTCAGATGACTGCAGACTCGTTTGTTTTAACTACTGATATTGATACTGCTAGTGATAGGTTATCTTGGTTAGGCGAGCAATCCGATGAATATCTTGAATTTGCAAGATCATATGTTGATGGGCCTCAGCAGTTGCGTATAGCCCAGCTGTCTGCAGCCTTGGCATCTGTTGAAAATACTGTAAATAAAGACACTGAATCAGTAGAAGCTTATGCTGATTCTAAAAGTTTATCTGAATCTGAGAACTCATTGATTTTGTCCGTTCTAGGTGGAATATTTGTTGTGGTGTGTATGGGTGGTATTGGCTTTTTTGTTGTGAAAAATGTGATGAATAGAAATCTTGAACGTAATGATAGTAATATTGTAATTGAACGTGTAAATGGTATTGCATCGGATGAAAATAGTATAGATCAAATAGATCATATTAATTTAGAAGAGTCTAATAGTTTTGGTAATGAGGAACCATTGTCTAGATATATGACTACGTTTCTCTTGGGTGATGATTTATATGATGATTCTTTTGGAATTGATGATGCAAATGGTGACTTTTTAGGTGAATGTGGTATGGGTATTAGTGATGTAATTGGTGTTGGTGAGCCTAAGAAGGTGTGTGCATTTGAAGTTTGGTTATTTGATAAGAATGATGTTCGAACTGTGACAAAAGTTTTGATGAGTGAGGATGCTTTTGGTGATGATTCTAAGCGTGCATTGTTAGCCCCTAAAGGTGAGCCTGTTAGGGTAGAATCAGGTGGTTCTATGGTATTGGAGACTGCTTGTTTGATAGTAAATGCTAGAATTGTTGATATGCAATATGGATCTGGTGCATTGCCTGAAAAATCATTTTTTAGTCAAATGACATTAGAAATTACTGCTTGGAAGAAAGATTAAAGTCAAATTTGTTATTGAATTTTAATTATTTTGAATGATAGAGTGCCCCCAGGTGTATTTACTTCTACTGTGTCTCCAATAGATTTTCCAATTAATGCCTGACCAATAGGCGATTCATGAGATATTAGTCCTGCTGTTGGATCAGCTTCTGCTGAACCAACTAAGGTGTATTTTTCAGTATTGTCACTTTTATTATTTTCCTTAATTATAACTTGTGAGCCTATTGATACTTCTTGAGTATTTGTTTTAGGATCAATGATAATTGAACTACTGATCATATCCTGTATTTCTAGTATTCTTCCTTCAATAAAAGCTTGATCTTCTTTGGCAGCTATGTAGTCAGCGTTTTCTTTTAGATCACCCATTTTGATTGCTTCTCGTAGCCTCTTGGCTAGTTGTGGTCTTTGGTTATTAGTAAGATCATCTAACTCTTGCTTTAATTTGTATAGACCATCGTTTGTGAGATATGTTTTGCTATTATTCATTATTGCCTCATTTGTTGAGTATTTGCTATGTTTATATATTGATTATCTGATTGTATTCTGATTTTGCAAATCTATCTGTCATACCTGCTATGTAGTCACATACCGCTCTTTGTATACCTAATTCGTTAATGTTTGCTTGTATTGTTATAGGTAGTTTATCAGGATTTTTAATAAATGTGGTAAATAATTTTCCTAGTATTGTTTTTGCAGTTTTTTCCATATTTGACACTCGTGGATGTGTAAATAGTTTGCTTCGGAGAAGGTTGTTTATTTCATCGTTATAGTTTTTATAGTCGTGTGATTGTTCTACTAGATTAAATTCAAGTTTCTGTATATCTATAGGACTTGATACTTGAATGTTTTTAATTTGATTATTTGTATGTGTAATTAATTGATGTATTTGCAAACCTATCATACGTCTTATCATTCTATGGCGTGTTAATTCTGTCAATTCCTTTCCATCCCAGTTAATGCTGGATTTTGCAAGTTGCCATAGTGTTAGTTCATTTAGATGATTTGGTTGCAATATACCGGATCTTAATCCATCATCAAGATCATGGGCATTATATGCTAGTTCATCTGCTGCATTAGCTATTTGAGCTTCAATATGGGCTCTTAAATCTGGATTGTATGATTTTGCATCTGAAATATCATATTCTGTTTCATGTTTTACCATACCTTCTCTTACTTCCCAAGTGAGATTCAATCCTTTAAAGTTTGGGTATCTTGATTCAATTTCAGTAACTATTCGTAAGGATTGTTTATTGTGATCAAATCCTCCATGATGAGATATAAGATGGTTAAGTATACGTTCACCTGTATGTCCAAATGGAGGATGTCCTAAGTCATGGGCAAGGCATATTGCTTCAACTAGATCTTCATTTGCAGCTAGTGCACGTGCTATTGTTCTTCCAATTTGTGTGACTTCTAAGGTATGGGTTAGTCTAGTACGATAGTAATCACCTTCATTATTTTCAAACACCTGGGTTTTATATTCTAGTCTTCTAAAAGCTGTGGTATGGATTATTCTATCTCTATCTCTTTGAAATTCTGTTCGATAGAGAGGTTTTGTTTCAGGATGCTCTCTGCCAATGCTGTGACAACTTTTATGAGCATACGGAGCTATATTTTTTTCCTCTAGTAATTCTAGTTGTTTTCGAGTTATTAACATAAGAAAATATTAAATACAATTTTTAATTGTGTGGTTTATATTATTTATCATCTATTATTTCTACGATTATATATCACTATGTTTGTTGATAAAGGGTGGATCTATTATATTAGAGCAAATCTGTATCGGGAAGATTATTTGATTTATTCCCTAAAATTACCTTTAGGTTATATATTTTGTCCCTTAGAATAGCTGCTTTTTCGAACTCCATTTTTTTAGCAGCTTCATGCATTTTGGCTTCAGTACTGGAAATTATTGATAAAATTTCATCATCTTTCATTGTTTGAATTGGGTTCTGTTCGGACATATCGTTAGGTATGATTTCTGCAGTTATTTGATCAGTGATATCTTTGATCGATTTGACTATGGTAGTAGGTTCAATATTATGTTCTTTGTTGTATTCTAATTGTATATTGCGTCTACGATTGGTTTCTGAAATAGCAAGTTTCATAGCATCTGTTTGTTCAGATGCATACATTATTACTCGTCCTCGTTCATGTCGGGCAGCTCTACCTATTGTTTGTATTAATGCAGTAGAAGATCTTAAGAAGCCTTGCTTGTCAGCATCTAGAATTGCTACAAGTGAAACTTCAGGCAAATCTAGTCCTTCTCTTAATAAATTAATTCC
>DBHI01000029.1:8298-26664 GCA_002296125.1 Anaerolineales bacterium UBA832
TCTCTTAATAAATTAATTCCTACTATAACATCATATACTCCTAGACGTAATTCTCTTAATATTTCTACACGCTCCAGGGCATTTATTTCTGAATGTAAATAATGTACTTTGATGTCAAGTTCTGCCAAATAATTTGATAGATCTTCGGACATCTTTTTTGTTAGTGTAGTAACTAATGTTCTTTCTCTTTTTTCAATATTTTTTCTTATTTCTGCAATTAAATGATCTATTTGCCCTTTAATTGGTCTTATGGTTATTGTTGGGTCCAATAAGCCTGTAGGTCTTATTACTTGTTCTATCACTTTGGATGATTTGTCTATTTCATATGAGCTTGGTGTTGCTGATGTATATATTATTTGATTTAGGGCATCTTGAAATTCAGTAAAGTTGAGAGGTCTATTATCTAACGCTGATGGTAGTCTGAATCCATAGTCTACTAAGACCGTTTTTCTTGAACGGTCTCCTGCGTACATGCCACGTATTTGAGGAATAGTCATATGGCTTTCATCAATTACTAAAAGAAAATCAGGAGGAAAATAATCTAACAAAGTCCATGGTGGAGAACCTGGAGGACGTTGGTCTAATGGTCTCGAATAATTTTCTATACCTGAACAGCTTCCTACTTCACGTAACATTTCAATATCATATAATGTACGTTGTTCGATTCGTTGGGCTTCTAGATATTGTTGATTTTCTGTGAAATATTTTATTCTTTCTTCTAGTTCTGTTTCAATATCTGTTATAGCTAATTTTAATTTATCTTCATCTGCAATAAAGTGTCTTGCTGGGAATATTTGGATAGATTCATGTGTTTTTATTATTTCCCCAGTTAGAGGGTTTACTTCGATTATTCTTTCTATTTCTTCACCAAACAAATCAATTCTATATGAATTTTCACTGTAAGGAGGACGTATTTCAATTGTATCTCCTCTTACTGCAAATGTACCTGGTTTCAAACTTGTGTCATTGCGATTGTATTGTATTTCTATAAGTCTACGGAGTAGATTGTTGCGTTTTATTTGTGTGTTTAATGTAATTGTTATAATTACCTTACCATATGAAATTGGAGACCCTAAGCCGTATATGCTTGATACTGATGCTACTATAATAACGTCTGATCTACTCATTAATGAGGTTGTAGCAGATAGTCTTAGTTGTTCAATTTGTTCATTTATACTTGTTTCTTTTTCTATGTACAGATCGTTTCTAGGAACATATGCTTCAGGTTGGTAGTAATCATAATAACTAACGAAATATTCAACTGCATTAGTTGGAAAAAATTCTCTAAATTCTGAATATAATTGAGCTGCTAGAGTCTTGTTGTGTGCTAAGACTAAAGTAGATTTTTGTGTTTCTGCAACAACATTTGCTATGGTATATGTTTTTCCTGTGCCAGTAGCACCATGAAGGGTCTGGTGCTCTAATCCATGATTTATTCCGTCAACTAGCTCATTTATTGCATCTGGTTGATCTCCAGTTGGCGAAAAAGGTGCGTGTAGTTTAAAATCAGACATGAGATAATTATAACTGGTCATTTTACGATAGTGTTATTATAGAGATTGGTAATATGAATAGCGAAAAACTTTTAGTAGTAGTTGTTGGTCCAACTGCGGTTGGAAAAACTAATTTTTCATTATCATTGGGTGATAAATTGGGAGCTGAAATAGTTTCTGCTGATTCACGTTTATTGTATAAAGGTATGGATATCGGTACAGCTAAGCCAACTCAGCATGAGATGTGTCGTGTTAAGCATTATATGATTGATGTAACTACTCCTGATAAGAGTTGGTCATTGGCTCAGTACAAAAGGAGCGCATGTCATTATATTGATGATATTCATAACCGAGGGAAGATTGCTATGTTAGTAGGCGGAACAGGTCAATATGTTAGGTCAATTATAGAAGGATGGAATATTCCACCATTGCCTAAGGATAATTCTCTTAGACATGAATTAGAGGCAATGCTTGATGAATATGGTGGAGTGTATTTACATGATAAATTAAGGGGTTTGGATGAAGAATCTGCCAAATCAATTGATTTTCGGAATACTCGGCGAGTTATTAGGGCTTTAGAGGTATGTATTAGCACTGGAAGGAAATTTTCTGAAATGCGCAGCAAGACTAAACCAAATTACAGGATATTGATCGTAGGTTTGATGATGGCAAGAGTGGAATTGTATAAAATAATTGATGATCGTATTGAAAGGATGTTGAAAAATGGCTGGGTGAATGAAGTCCAGAATTTATTAGACAGAGGTTATTCATGGATTATGCCTAGTATGACTGCGTTGGGATATCCTGAAATTGGTCATTATATTAGTGGAGAAATTAGTCTTTCTGAAACTAGATTGAGAATTGGTCGGAATAGTCGACGCCTTGTTAGAAGACAGTCCTCATGGTTTAGTATTAGTAATCCTGATATCATGTGGTTGGATATTAATAGTACTGATGAAAGGACTTTATTGTCTCAAGTGTATACAGGTATAGAGCGATTGAGATAGATATTTATTGAACGAGTAAATATATGAATATATTTTGGAAATTTATGTTTAGATGTTTAGTTGTTGTAGTGACGTTTCTTACTATTGGAGGCTCTGTCTTTGCTGTATCAAATGGGACAATCGTAAAATTTGATAGAAGTAAGGTCCGTGAAATCATGCTTCATATGACACCAGCTCAGAAAGTTGGCCAATTGTTTGTGGTAGGTTTTGAGGGTAATGATGTGTCAAACGATACTGAAATATACAATCTGATTTATGACAATCGAGTTGGTGGAGTAATGTTGAGATTAGAAAATGATAATTTTAGCAATGAAAATAAATCATATGTTGCAATATCTAAGTTGACGAATGAGTTGCAGAATATAGCGTGGAAGAGTAGTGCTGATGAGTCTGATGAGGTAATTGACAGAGGGATAATGTCGGAATCTATAGTTGCAGGGTATGCACCACTTTTCCTAGGTTTTGACGGAGGTAAAAATAGTGGTGGTGGATATTATGATGATATCGGTTTGTCATCTATACCTAGTGCAATGGCTATCGGTTCAACTTGGAATGTAAACTCATCATTGGATGTTGGGATGATAATAGGCTCTGAATTGAATAGTATTGGCATCAATTTGTATGTTGGCCATAGTCTTGATGTAATAGACAATCAATTAATAAGTAGTGGAGGAGGTAATCGGGATGCATTTGGAGGCAATCCATATTGGGTTAGTAAAATGGCAAAAGGATTTGTTTCAGGTGTTCATCAAGGTAGTAGCGGAAGAGTAGCATTTGTGGGAGATTCTTTTCCTGGTTTAGGTGCTACAGATGGAGGGAAACGAGGCGATATTTCAGTAGTGAATAAAGGTTGGGAGGGATTGTTAAATTTTGATTTAATTCCATTTCGCAGTCTTACTGGTTCAGGTATTGGGTTTGACGAGGTAATTGATGTATTGATACCTGCTCAAGCTAGATACTCTGCTTTGCAAGGCACTTTGTCTATAGATACAAGGCCTTTAGGTCTGGATGGTGAGGCGTTGAAAGTATTGCTTGATATTAACGAACTGCAAGGTTGGAGAGAACAAGGGGGAATAGTAATGAGTACATCTTTGAGTGGAGAAGGTGTACGAAAATTTTACGATCCTACTGGAAATACATTTCCTGCATTTGAAATAGCACGTGATGCATTTTTGGCTGGTAATGATTTGTTATATATTGATAGCTCATTGATTGATGAAAATGATACTCAAGCTAACTTAATTGTCGATACAATACAATTATTTATTAAGAAGTATCATGAGGATACTTCATTTGCAGAAAAAGTAGATAGTTCTGTTGAACGGATTATTGCTTTGAAATTGAGGATGTATGAAAATGATCTATCAATAATTAATGTTCTTGATAATGAAAGTAGTTTAGATATTACTGATAAGGATGATAAGGTGTTTCAAGTAGCTAGAGAGGCTGTTACTTTACTGAGTCCCTCCAAGTCAGAATTTTCTAATCGTGTCCCCCGCGGTCCAGTTAGCTTGGATAGGATTGTTATTTTTTCAGATGTAGCTTCACTTAAACAATGTAGTTATTGTGAGCCTCAAGAAAAACCATTGGTTGTTAGTTTGCAGGATGCTATAAACCGTCTGTATGGATTTGAGGGTGTCAGTCAGAAATCCACATATGAATTGTTTAGTTACAGATTTTTGGATTTATATAATTATCTGAATGAGGAAACACTAGTTGTTAATAGTATGAGTGTTGATGATGCCGAAATTAAAAGTACAGAAATTGATGAGGCTTTGTCTACCGCAGATTGGTTAATATTTGCACTAGGTGATATGAATCAGGATGATATGGATGATAATGCACTGAAAATTGTGTTAGCTGAGCGGCCAGATATTTTATCTGACAAAAAAGTGATTGTATTTGCTATGGGGGCTCCATACTATTTAGATGCCACTGAGGTATCACAATTAACTGCATATTATGGACTTTATGGTAGAAGTGATGCGTTTATTGAAGTCGCAGCTCGAGTATTGTTTCAAGAAGTGGTTGCGCACCAGTCTCCACCTGTTAGTATTGATGCAGTGTCTTATGATTTAAATCGTAATTTAAGTGCTGACGCTAATCAAATGTTTCTTGTTGGACCCAGTTGGTTGAATTTAGAGACGACTGATGGAGAATTGCGCCAGTTCAATAAAGGGACTACATTGAATGTAAAAACCAGTGTATTAAAAGACAATAATGGTCTTAACGTTCCAGATGGTACTTTGGTTGAGTTTGATGCAGTTTATTTATCGGAGGGTGGCATTGTTGATACTTTTGTTTCTACTTCTACTGTTCAGGGTGTTGCACTTGGGAGTTTGCTGCTCGATAGATTTGGTCCTGTAGAAATTTTTGCTCGTAGTGGGCAAGCGATATCTATCCCATTTAGTTTTGAAATAGTAGAAGCTGATCAAGTTTCAAAAATTGTTCAAGACAATGTTGAAAATAGTGAACTAATGCTGTCAAACGAGTTTGAATCAATTGAATTAAATGGTGAAGAATTGGATAGCAATGCTGAAATTCCACTTGTGGTGACTGCTGTTCCATTAGATGATGTTAATGTACCAGATTTTGATGATGATCTTGAAGATATTAGTCATCTTGATCCACGAGATTTGCTTTCACCCATACTGGGGATGATTGTATTAGGTGCTTTTGGTTGGAGTATGACAATTGATAGGAATCACACCTTGTTGTTGATGAGTAGAATCAAGGTGTTGTTGTATATCACAATAGGTGTTTGGATTGGATATGATTATTATGCGTTAGGTTTACCCGTCCCAGAGTTTTTAAATAAGTATGTTGGTTTAGCACCGGCTATATTGTCTTGGGTAGGAGGTATTATTGGTTTATTGTTTGGTAGATCAGTAGTTCTTAGGATAGAATAAGCTGTCTAAATATTTATGATGTAAATGTTGTTATTACTGCTAGAATAATTAACAGAGTTGATAATATGGCTAAATCCCTGTGTAGTGGATCAGAGAGGGCATATTGTAACCACTCTTGATTGTTATTAGGAATATATTCTGGAACTCCTTGTTTGTTAGGTATAATACCATCAAAGAGTGCAGCTCGGAATTGATCTATGGTTTCAGGTCTGTCCTCAGGATGGAGTGATACAGCCCATTCTATTGCTTTTTCTGCTCGGTTACTTATTGAAGTGTTAAATGATCTTATTGGTGTCATTACATGTGAGTGAAGGAATCTTACTTTTGCTTCCGGTGGTGTTTGATTGGTTAGTAGATGGTATAGGGTACATCCTAATGAGTATATGTCTGATCTAAGGTCAGTATGTCCTTCGTCTGCACCATATTGTTCTATCGGAGTATAATGAATTGTTCCTCTTCCTTGTACTATCGTGACTGTTCGTTCTTCTGGAGTCATTACTTTAACTAATCCAAAATCGACTAATTTGACAATGCCTGTGGTTGTTACTTTTATATTGCTAGGTTTTATATCACGGTGCACTACTGGGGGATCCTGAGAGTGGAGGTATTCTAATGCTTCGAAAATTTGCTTGGTCCAGTCGTAAACTTGTGATTCATCTATAAATTGTTCTTTTGTCAGTTTCCCCATCTTCTGACGTAGATCTTCACCATCTACATAGTCCATAATAAGTATATCTGTATCTATATCTGTAAAGAAATCAGATACTTTAGGTAGGTTAGGATGATCTAGTCTTGCTAATATGGATGCTTCTCTATGGAATTGTTCTCGTGCCTGTTCTTGGTATTCATTTGTTGCCGATACATCTCGCACAATTTCTTTGACTGCACAGTATCGTCCTTCAAGCCTGTTGTCTGAAGCAAGCCATATTGCACCCATTCCTCCTTTTCCTATTGGGTTTTGTATGATATACCTGCCCTTTAAAACATTTCCTATGGATAAAGGCATATTTATTTTGAAGGTAACTGTATAATATCAATTATCATGTTGAGATTATACCTTCTTTGTTTGGGAAAGTATTATAAATGTTAGGTGCAATCACTCCTGTTCTTATTGTTCAGTCAGGTGCTATGCGTGGACAAAAATGGATATTAGAGAATGACTCTATGACTATTGGGCGTGATCCTGAATGTGATATTGTAGTAGCTGATAATACTGTATCACGTAAGCACGCATCAATAACTCGTTTAGATGGGGAGTACATATTAGAAGATACATCGAAGAATGGTACTTATGTAAATGAAAGTTTGATTGATGGTACTATCAGCTTATATGATGGTGATTTTATTTCTATAGCTGATACGTTGCAGATGGTGTTTGTTGGTTCTGATGCTACTGTTCCATTAGTAATTGATAAATTAGATAATAGGAGATTGAAGTTAGATATACAATCTAGGCGCGTGTGGTGTAACAACAATGAATTGTTGCCCTCACTTTCTAGGCCTCAGTATCGATTGTTAGTATTACTCTATCACAATTTAGGGGATGTGGTAACTAGAGATGAGGTTGTTGATGTGGTATGGCCTGATGAATTAGGTGAGGGGGTTACTGAGCAGTCCATAGATGCATTGGTGCATAGGTTGAGGGAAAGATTAGACGAATGTGATTCACAGCATCAATATGTAGAGACTGTAAGAGGCCACGGATTTAGACTAAATAATCCTCGTGTTTAGTTTATTTGTTGGTTTGGTTGTGGATATTTTCTGCTAGTGTTATGTATTTAGATAACTTTGATGCAAGGTTCGTTTGGGAGTCGTTGATTAATTGTTTTTCTGCGTTCTTCATTGTTTCTAGTAATTCACTATTGATTAAATTAGACTTTTCTTTTAGTAGTTTTTCTCCATCATTATCTGTAGGGGTTGATAGTAGTTCGTTAATGAATTGTATTTCTGGTGGAGAATTCTGATGGACTGCTTGTAATATTATTTCGTGTAAATCTGTTAATTGTTTTTCTTTTTGCTTGTCTTTATTTTTGTTAGCTTCATTAATTAATTGTTGCAAGTATAGTAGCAGTGATTGATCGACTCGATCAATGTTAGATTGAATAAATTCATTAGAGTCAGATGATTCTAGTATGGAGTTCAGGAATGATTCTGTGGAAGCCGCTTTTTCTGCAGTTGCTTTGTCAATTTTTTGTATTGTTTCAAGTATTAGTGATCTAATATGTTCTAGACGATCTTTTTCAGCTTCTTTACTGTTGTCTATGCGTTTTGATAATATTAGAAAGAATTCGTAATCTGCTGCCGGTCTTGCTAGTGACAGAAGACATCTAATTTGCATATCATCTTTGGCTTTAAGGATTAGATCTAGGAATGAATCCCTTGTTATGTTTTCCCCAAGATCTTCTAGGTCTTTTGCTGATTGTTGTAGAGCTTGTGCATATGATTGTGATTCTTTACCAACAGATGAGTGGAGTAGTAAGTTGTGCTCTAGTTCATTCATGGAGGATGCTAAGGTTTCTGAGTGTTGTGATGTATTAGTATTCTTGATTGTTGTAAAGATGTGAAAGAACAATTCGTCAATTTGATTATCATTTTCTTTTATTATTTCTGGTAGTTTGTCAGTTTCAGTACTCATGAGTGTTTGGAGTAGGGACATCTTTTGTTTTTGTTGTTCAATCATTTCATTGGTGATGCCATCATTGTTTAGTATTATTGTTGTTAATGCTTCATAAGACATCATTTCTTTAGGTTGTAATAGATATGCTTTACGTTGTTCTACTGGTATTTTGTCTACTATTTGTCTTGTTAACTTTCCAAGCAATTTTTCTTTTTCAGGAAGTGGTATATTTATTTCTAAAGGAGTATATGTAAGCAATAGTTCTTTTTCTGGGTCATGATAGACTATTGGTGTTGAAGCCATACCTCGATAGGAACAAACTGGACAATTAATAATATTGATGTTTTTTTGAAGTACTTGTTGTTTAACATTATTATCTATTGATACGTCGAGTATTTGTGTAATTTCTGCAGATATTCTTTGGTTACAGTTGGGACAATTAATAGATGTGTTGTTATATATATTCATTGTATTACTATTCTTCTATGGGTATGGCAATATGAAACGTGGATCCAAGACCAGGATCTGAATCAACCCATATTCTACCATGGTGTGCTTCTATTATGGCTCTTGTTAGGTAGAGTCCAAGTCCGGCTCCTTGTGTATGAGAGGTTTCAGTATCTGCTACTCTATGAAATCTATCGAATATTTTGTTTAGATCACCTGCTTCGACTCCTATCCCGGAATCCTTTACACTTATAATAATCTCACGATTAGTGTATTTTCCTGAGACTGTGATTGGTCCTCCATTGGGAGAATACTTGATTGCATTTGATATTAAATTACTGAGTGCCTGTAGTATTCTTTCTTCATCTGCTATAGGTTTAGGAAAGTTGTCTGCAAAGGAAACATTAAATGTATGTTTTTCTGTTTGAGTCTTAAACTTTTTTGTGAGTTTGTTAGTTAGTGTTACTATATCAATTGTAGAATGATTTAATTGTAATCCTCCTGCTTGTAGTTGAGACGCTTCTAGGAGGTTGTCGATAAGATTTGCTAATCTATCAGCTTCTTCTTCTATTACTGTAATACTTTCGTTAATTGTGTTTTTTGTCCAGCTTGCATCTTCTCGTAACAGGGTTCCTGCATATCCCTTAATAAGTGATACTGGTGTTCTTAGTTCGTGACTAATAACGGATATAAAGGTGCTTTTTAACTGTTCTGCTTCTCTGAATTTAGTTATGTCTCTTACGTTTGCAATTATATTAGCTAAACGTCTGTTTTTGTCAAATATAGGTGCATAAGTTATTCCAACTGCTCTACCATCACCTGTAGGTTGTTGTAAATTACCTTCAACATATAGGGGTGATCCATTTGCAAATGGCCAACCTCTAGCTTCTGCATCAGAAAGCGTTCTGTCTGGTATATTAGACCATCTAATGATTTCGTCATGTGTGTTTCCAAGTGCTGTCGCAGGAGTGACTCCAGATAATTTAGCTAGAGCTCTATTCCATCTAAGTATTAGATGTCCTGAATCTAATATCATGATACCATCTGCAGATCCTTCTAGTAGAACATCTAGTTGTCGTTTCTCTTGTGTGACTTGTTCGTAAAGTCTGGCATTTGTAACAGCAACAGCAGCATGATCTGCAAACGCTTGAAGTATTTTACGTTCGTTATATGTTGATGGTGATGCTGATGCTCTTAGTACCAATAACAGTCCTACAAGGTTTCCTTGTGCTTCTAATGGTAATCCAATTGTGCCATCAAGATTGAATGGGCCACTTCGAGCAAGCATGTGTAATCGTTGTTCTAATTCTGAAATGATATATGTAGCTGGATCAATTAATACAGTACTAGATGTATTTTGTAGTATGTTTTCAAAGTGTCTGAGAAATTCTGGAGAAACTCCATGTTGTGCTCTAATAGAAAAGGTTGCTACACTGTTTGGATGATTGTTTGGTTGATCGCGAAGAGCAATTAATCCTGCGCGTCCACCAAGCATTTCAGTTGATGCCTTTAGAATTCTAGTTAGTACTGATTCTAAGTCTAGTTGTTGAGTTAATGCCCGTACTATTTGTAGTAGATGATCTCTTTGTCGGATTCTATAGTCAGTTAGCATTGTTTTTTTATGAAATGTAGTATTTTTATAATATAAGCTACTTAAATGCTTTAAGGATATATTTCCTGTAATACTGGTATATAGTGACAACTACATCCTTCTGGACGAGAGCAAGCTTCTATTGGTATGTTAGGTGTTTCTTCTTTTGCGTATGCGCCTTGCATCTTTAAACAAGTAGGGCATTCGTCTGGGCTTACCGCGATAATTATTTTGGCAACCCGTTTATTATTTTGTAAGCGCAACAAAGTATTTTGAAGATGTGATTTTCGCTGTTCGATCTTATTAGAATGAAATTGTTGCTTGTTAGATTCTTTTTGATTGTTCAATGTATGTTGCTCTATATTAAATTTTGAGTTTTTTGTTGTTAATATATAAGTGTATATGATTCTAATGTATTGTACGACAGCAATAATTGGTAGTCAAACCTGAGTTGTAGGGATACAGTCTGTGTTTAGTTGTCAATGAAATTTTTTACTATTAGGGTGGATATTGGAGAATGATTTGCAAGCTTAATAGATACATCATCAAGTAGAAATTTATTGATTGTGTTGGATTGCGATGCTCCTATAACTAGTAGATCATAGTTGTTTTGTTCTATATCGCGCAGGATTTCTTCAGTAGGAGTTCCGTGCCTTAGTTCGATTTCCCCTTTGATTTGTGCTTCATCTAGTAAGTTTGCACAATTTCGCAAATGCATAGCTGTTGGAGTATCAGTCTTAAGTAAGTCTGCAAGAGTTTCTCCAATTTGTGTTAATCCAGTATACATACTAGGTATTGGGTTTCCTACATGCAGTAGCGTTAATGTTGCCTGTGAATGTTGACACATGTGAATCGATGCGTTTATTGCTTCTAGGTTGCATTGTGGTCCAGAGGTACACACTAGAATGTTTCTGATTGAATGGTTGTTGCCTTTTGCGATTAGGACTGAGATTGGTGAGTTTTTTACAATTCTATTAGTTGTATCACCTAGTAATACTTCACTAGGGTGTGTTACATGGGAACGTTCGCCAATTGTTAGCAGTTGATAGCGATTAGACTTTAATTCTTTGAGTATTTCTATTTCAGGATTCCCATTAGCTATTTTAATAGTTGGAGATTGATATAGGGAATTTGCAGTCTTATTTAATTCAGTATAAACATCATTGTTATCATCACTATTCTTACATACAGTGAATAGAGTTATTTCAGCCTTTAATATACTAGAAATAGTATTACCAAGATTTATTGTTGATTGAGAGTGTGGGGATTGTGTAATGCTAAGTAAATTGTGCATGGTAATAATTTGTCAATGTATACTATTAGCTGCGCCACTTAGTAGTCTGGCAATCACTAATATGGCTCCTATGAAGGGCATTCCTGAAAATAGTAGTCGAATTCTGGGACCATTAAAATGATGAGTTGCTACTGCACCTATTTGGGCACCAATAGCAGCTCCAGTGTGCATAAATAATGCAATCATTATATCTACATTACCCTTAATTGCATGAGTAATAGTTCCAAATCCTGCTGAAAAAACTATTTCAAATAGATCGGTTCCTATTGCTACATGAGTGGGTACACCTAATACATATACCATTAGCGGCATTCTTAGAAATCCTCCACCAACTCCTAAGAATCCTGCTAGAATGCCAGTAATTAATCCTGAAAATAATATGACCCATAATGATATTGATTCTATACCTGAAGCAGGCAATGATATCATTGGCTTTAGTTTTATAAGTTGTACTCGTTTTGTTAATCCTGTAAAACCTATTGCTTCTTTAGCATCTATTTTTTGTGTATGTATCATTTTTATGGCACGAATACTTTCAATTGCAGTAAATGTACCTATTACTAATAATATTGCTACGTAAGACCAACCTATTATTTGATTAGCCATACCCATATTTTTAATGAGTTCAACTAATTGAGCGCCGATTTCTACACCAATAATTGTTCCCACAATCATTAGAGTTCCTAGCTTAATATCTACATTACCCAAAATTCTGTGTCGGCGTGCAGCTACTAAGGATTTTCCTGTCATATGTGCTAAATCAGTACCAACTACGAAGTTCATAGGTACTCCGGAAAGGAACATAAGTGGACCGGCTATAAATCCACCACCAACCCCAAAAAATCCGCCTAACATTCCTACCAGGAAACCGATTCCTGCTAAGTAAACTGGATTAATTATTACGCCTGATACTGGAAATTCCATAAGTTACTCTGAGTTATGTAAATCAAATCTTTCTAGAATAAACGAAGTTATCCTTTCCAAAACTGAACATTGTGCAATTATTAGTACTAATCCAACAAATGCGTAAGCATATATGTTTGTATTAAATAGTTGATTTAGTGGTTGAGAAACCCATCTTAGTGCTGCTAATGCATATATTGTTACTAGTACACCATAAATAGTAAATTCTATTATAAGTGTTTTTAAGTTTGAGTTAGGCATTCGTTGTGAGTTATTAACTTGATATTTTAATTATGATTTCATCTAATACGTGCTATATTATATAGGATTTTGTTAGAGATATGTGATATTAGAATTATTATTTTTTTTTGAATAAAGTGGGTAGGTATGGAGAATGTTATATGGCAGAAGATAACAAAAAGGTTTTAGTAGCTGATGAAATTGCTTATGAAGGTATAAAAAGGTTGGAGGAACATTGTCATGTAGATGTTCAAACTAGCATAGTCGCTAGTGAATTACTAAAAATTATTAATGATTACTCTGGTTTAATAGTTAGGAGTAGAACTGTAGTTACGGAAGATGTACTTAAGGCAGGTACTGATTTAGAAGTTATTGGTAGATGTGGTGTAGGTGTAGACAACATTGATCTTGTATCCTGTAAGAAGAGAGGTGTGAAAGTTGTTAATTGTCCTACTTCTTTAAAAATTGCTGTAGCTGAACTTACATTTGGTTTATTGTTAGGTCTAGCAAGGAAGGTAACTTTTTGTGACAGAGAAATGAAGTCTGGAAATTGGCCAAAGAAACAATATGTAGGTAATGAGTTGAATGGAAAGATATTGGGTCTTATAGCATTAGGGCGGATTGGTGCTGAAGTTGCTAGGATAGCTAACGCATTTGGTATGTCTGTAATAGCATATGATCCCTATGTTGACAATCATAAAATTAATAATAACAACATAATGATGGTTGATCTTGATGTAGTTTTTTCAGATTCTGATTATTTGTCTGTGCATGCACCATTGAATGAAGAAACTAAACACTTAATATCTCACGAGTCTTTTGACAAAATGAAAGATGGCGTAAAAATTGTTTGCGCTGCTCGAGGAGGAATAATTAATGAGGATGCTCTCTTGAATGCTCTTGAATTAGGAAAAGTTTCTGGTGCAGCTTTGGATGTTTTTGAAATTGAGCCTCCAGTAAATGATAAGTTGATAAATAATGCTAACGTTATTGCTACACCTCATATAGGGGCGCAGACTAAGGATGCTCAGATAAGAGCTGGTGTAGATATTGCAGAGGAGGTAGTAGCCGTATTGACGGATAAAAAAATACGGTGGAGGGTTGTGTAATTATTCAGTGTGTTTTCTTTTTTTAATTAAAAGTTGATAAATTATTATTTTGGTGCTGAACCTACAATTCTTTTGTGAGAAGGCTTAAGTTGGTTTGTGACTCTTTTGTAATAACATAGTAAGTTTATGGAAAGGTAAATAATTTGGTTGATAATATGAGGGTAATTATCTGAAAAGTGTTTTTTGTGAAATAGTTTCATTGCATTATAAAAAGATTTAATCATTAGGTCAGGTTCTTTGCGAGTTGATGTACCTTTTAGATGTTTTATTGTTACTAGTGGATAATATACTATTCTGTATCCAGATTGTTTTATTCTAACATTTAGATCTATATCTTCACCATACATAAAGAACATTTCGTCTAATAAACCAGATTTTTCTAGTGCTTCTCCTCTGATCAATTGACAAGCACCAACAGTTGAATCAACATCTGCAATTGAGTCTTCATCTATGTAACTCATATTGTAACGACCTAGTGTAGGATGCTTAGGAAATAATTTTGCTAAACCTGACATATGATAAAATGATGTTGCAGGTGTTGGTAGTCCTCGTTTGCAGGCTTTATCTAGTTTGCCGTTAGCAAGCACTAATTTTGGTCCTAATACTCCAATTTCAGGATTATTATTCATATAATGTAACAATTGATTTAATGATGTAGGTGGTAGGATTGTGTCAGGGTTAAGGAGTAAAGCATATCGAAAAATCGGTGATTTGGGGAATCCGGCTTCTTTCAAACCAATATTGTTTCCTTTGGAATACCCACCATTATCTTTGTTTGTAATTAGTGTGCACCATTTGTGTTCTGAGGTTAAGTGTGAAATGGTATCATCAGTACTAGCATTATCTATAATGAATACAGTAGAGGAAATGTTTTGGGTTGCTTTCTCTAAACTTTTCAGACAGTTTGAAAGATGGTCCCATGAATTGTGGGTAACTATTATTATGGCTATGTCTTGTTTGTTCATGCAATGATTATTTGTACATATGAAATTATCAATTTTTTATAGATAGTAAATGTAATTTTACCTTTAATTAATGAATATGATGATCTCATTAGCCAATAGTTAACGCCTAGAATAGTGATTGCTTTTAGTAGTATATATGTAAAGCTCCCATAGTGTTTTTTGTAGAATTTTGCTTGGCTTTGTGCATATGTTATTGAATTAGTGATTGGAGATGCTTTAGTACTATGGGCTCCTATATGAGTCAAGATTGCGGATGGTATATATCTGAGGGTCCAATTGTTTTTGTGTGCTTTGTAGCACCAGTCTGTTTCTTCAAAATATAATTTGTAATTGACATCCATTCCGCCGACGTCTTCCCAGAATGATTTTTGTACAAACATTGCTGCACCTAGAATGTGTTCCACATCTCGCTCTTTGTCATAATCAAGTAGGGAATATCTACCATTTTGGGTTGAGTTGATATGCGTAAGTTTTTCAAAAAAACCATAAAATGCTTGAGTAATATTAGGGAACTTAAAGGTGGAGTGTTGTGTTGAACCATCAGTATTAAGTAGTTTTGGTGCAATTATCCCTGTGAGTGGGTTTTTGGTTGCATATTTAACTAAAGACTGTAGACAGTGGATGTGCATTATTGTGTCTGGGTTGATTAAAAAGAAATATTTACCCTTTGCTTTATTCATCCCTAAATTATTGCCACCAGCAAATCCTATATTTCCGTGTCCAGAAAATAATCTCACTATGGATCCGTAGGTTTTGTCAATCAATTGATTTGTATCATCTGTTGATCCATTGTCAACTACTAGTATTTCATATTTGATGTCTCCGCTATTCTTAATAATTGAATCAATACATTGGACAATTACTTTTGCCGAATTATATGTGACTATAATAATAGAGATAAGAGGGTTGTTTTCTGTCATATGTCTTATTTTACCTCGTAATATATTTTATGATGTGAAAGTGTATAATCTAGTTAAGAATATTCTACAAGGTTAGTTGAATAACAAATGTGTACTTTTTCTACTATTGTTTTAGATATTAATGGAATGACATGTGCTAATTGTGCAGCATTAATTGAGAAATGTTTGATTGAGTTGAGTTTCGTAAAAAAGGCGAATGTTAGTTTGGCTAGCGAAAGAGTTGTTGTCCAGTATATTTCTAGTGAAAACATTGTAGTAGAAATTATATCCAAGATAGTTGAAGCGGGATATGATGTGATAACTAAAGATGTTGATTTGATAATAGTGGGTTCTATTGATGATGATGATGTCAGATTGATTGCTAGGAGTATCAAAAGTATTATTGGTGTTGTTAATATTGATGCTAATATTTTGACTGGAAATATTAGCATTAGGTATGTTCCTAATGTTTGTAGTTCCGATGAAATTTTGCGAAATTTTGAAAGAATTGGATTCAAATTTAAAGCAGTTGAATCTAATAACAATGATGATGTGAATGCCATTCGTAGAAAGCAGTTATTGCGAGACAAGATGGGTGTTATTTCTGGATTAATCTTAGCTGCGCCAGTGGTCACTTTGTCTATGGGTGGTGATGGTTTACGTGAAGCTATATATTATTTTGTTGCAATTGATTTTAGATTTATTTTAGCATTCTTTACTACCGTTATACAGTTTGTGATAGGGTGGAATTTTTATGTAGCAGCTTTTAAGGCTGTTCGTAATGGTACAACAAATATGGATGTGTTAATTGTAATGGGTTCAACATCTGCTTATATTTATAGTATGTTTGTTACATTTGGTAATATTAATAATGTGTTGCCAGAATATGTTTATTTCGAAACAGCTTCAGTAATTATAGTTTTTGTTAGGATTGGTAAGTATATCGAAATGAAAGCAAAGGGTAATGTATCTGAAGCTATCAATAAATTGTTATCATACCAATCTCAAGATGCTTCCTTATTAGTTGATGGATCTATAATTAAGGTGCCGTTAAATAGTGTGAATGTAGGTGATATTATACTTGTTAAACCTGGAGAAAGAATTCCATTAGATGGGGACATTATAGATGGTAAATCTACGGTGGATGAATCTTTGATGACGGGTGAGTCAGTTGATGTTGTTAAGGGATTTGGTGACAAAGTGTATGCATCAACGATAAATCGTAAAGGTAGTTTTAGTTTTGAAGTTACTGCTGTAGGATCAGATACGGTTCTATCTAAAATTATTAATCTTGTTGAAAGAACTCAAGCTAGCAAAGTACCTATTCAGAAATTAGCTGATAAAATTTCGGGGTTTTTTGTTCCTGTAGTCATGTTTATATCACTTGTTACATTTGTTTTATGGTTTTTCTATGGCAATAGTTTTGATAAAGCTTTAGTTAGTATGGTTGCAGTGCTCGTGATTGCTTGTCCTTGTGCCTTAGGTTTGGCTACACCTGCTGCTATTATGGTTGGAGTTGGTGTAGCAGCTGAAAACGGAGTATTGTTTAGAAATAGTTCTACTCTTGAGACAGTATCTAAAGTCAAATTAGTTATGTTTGATAAGACAGGAACTATTACTTATGGGAATATGTCTCCAGCTAGCATTGAAATATCTAAGGAGTATGAGGATCAATGGTCAGTTGACGAATTATTGTCTGTGGTTGCTTCTCTAGAGCGAAATAGTGAACACCCAATTGGTCAGGCATTGTTTGCTGAAAGCACAATTAGAAATTTAAAGATGAGTAATGTAGTTGGCTTTAGTGTTAAGCCTGGTAAAGGTGTTTGCGGAATTGTAGATAATAGGCAGATTAGAGTTGGTAACGAAAAGATTGTTTTATCGTCAGATTATTTACCAGACGATTTGAAGTTGATGTTAAATGATTTTCGAATTAGTAATTATATAAACGTGATAGTAATCATTGATGGTTCAGTTATTGCTTTAATTTCAATGACTGACAGAATTAGAGATGAATCCGTTGAGGCTATTACTTGTTTGAGCCATTTGGGCGTTGATACGATGATCTTATCTGGTGATTCTGAAGGTGTAGTTAGGTATGTTGCTGAGAGTATAGGTATTAAAGAATTCTTGTCGGGTTTGATGCCTATTGAAAAATCTGAATCTGTAAAGAATATGCAGAAAAAATATAATGGATATGTTGCTATGGTAGGAGATGGCATTAATGATGCTGCTGCATTAGCTCAGGCAGATGTTGGTATTGCAGTAGGTACTGGTACTGACATTGCTGTTGAATCAGCTGATATTACCCTAATGGGATCAGATATTGGAGGAGTAGTATCTGCAATAGAATTATCTAAACTAGTCATGAAGACAATCCGACAAAATTTATTTTGGGCATTTTGTTATAACGTAATGTTAATTCCAGTAGCGGCTTTTGGCCAATTAAATCCTATGTTGGCGGCTGGAGCTATGGGATTTAGTTCGGTGTTTGTTTTAATTAATAGTATTAGATTGAAGAAGACTAGATTTAAAGTTGTTTAATATTGGATTTGACAGGATTAGCTAGAAGATGAATATGATGTGTGAAGATAAAATAATATCAAGCAACAATAAAGAATTAATGGATGGGTTGAGTGCCATAGAGGATTATGGTAGATCGGGATTGCTTCCTGCATTACATCTTGCACACAATTTATTTGGTTGGGTTTCAGAAGAAGTAGCAAGATTGATTTCTGATGTATTACGAGTTCCTATTGCAGATATATATGGTGTAATTGAATTTTATTCAATGTTCTATAGTGAACGAGTTGGTAAGAATATCATTCGTGTTTGTGGTGATCCTGCATGTTCTATGGCAGGTTCTTATAATATTTTGGAATGATGTATGTGTAT
>DBHI01000110.1 GCA_002296125.1 Anaerolineales bacterium UBA832
CTGTTGCTAATCCGTTGCCATTTGTAAATATAGTAGTAAAAAATACTACATATATAGAATAGAAAATCGAAGCACATAAAACCCACCTTCTTTTATCCCATGATAAACCTAACCACATAGAAACAAGCAGCAAAAATATTAATACAGGCACAGATTTCCAAATACCAACAACCGAATAATCAATAGGGTTGCTATTAAGCAAATACTTTACAGGAAAAGCTGTCAACTGAGGCAAAATCAAAGTAATCATAACCAACAACAAATCAAAACTAGCATAATCTTTAATAACATTCCATCTCGCTACGCAAACCAGAATGCCAGAAAACAAACCAAAAATAACAGCCATCAAAGCTGGAATTACAAGAAAGTAATCCAATCGACCTCCATCTCCATCTACATTCAATAGATCTAGTACATCTACTTGAAGAATTAAAGTCGCAATCAAACCTAATATAATTGCCATAACTATAAAAAAAATAAAGATCCTCTTTAGTAAAGGATTTCTCCAATCACTTTTCATATTGTCATTAACAAACAACAAACCCACAAAAATCATCCAAATTGCATCATATAGGAAAGCAACTTCTTTAGATGTATGATTAAAAGCTATTGCTGCCACAAACAAATACAACCATTTATCTTGCTTGTATTTCAAATATTTCCAAAAACTTAATGCCATAATCAACACAAAAACAACTACAAAACTTTCATTACGAACATATCTAGTATAGTAAAGCATTATAGGACTAATACACATCAAACAACCTGCTATAAATGCTCCAGCTCTTCCTAATAAATCTCTATACCACCACAATATACCAACAGCTAAAACACCAAAAATAGCTGATGGAACACGTGAAGTGAAATCCGTATCACCGAAAAGAAAATACACAAATGCTAAAGCATGGAACTGAAATGGGCCATGCATTAAAGGAGTATGTTCAAATCCTTCCCCACGTGACAATTCCCATGAATAATAAGTATGCAGACTTTCATCATGACTGATAACCCGTGAACCCAAATCATAAAATCTACTGAAAATTGTTAACAAAATCAACAGAATCCACATACATTTCTCAACGTTTAGATTGACAACAAAACTCTTGTCAGAAAATTTTGAATCTATCACTAATACTCCTTAATAGTACTAATAATTAGTTAGTACCTTTTATTAACCTTTCTTTGACCCAAACAGTGACAATGTCATTATTACTACTAGTAATAACAAAATTACTACTATAATTATCATTATACAAGTGAAAATCGTGACCAACATATGGTTCATCAACCTCAAATACAAAATCCTTACCATCTGCAATAACTACTGAAGCACCGCTAGCATTATTATCATGACTCCATGTTATATTCTTAAAATCACGAAGCATCCAATCCAAACTTAATCTATGCTGGTCTCCTAATATATGAATATCAACCTCATTGTCAATTCCAACTACCCTTAACGATATATCACCTAAAGTATCAACTAACATTTCATTAGACGGATAAGAAATAAATGACTGTAATATATTATCAGCTGGAAAACGACTAAATTTCCAACTAACATGCATAGAATAAAAAACTCCAACAACAGTAAATGTTATAGCAAAAGCTGATAATGAATTAGACCACGACCATCCCACACCAAAGAGCACCACTACCATAGCCAACATACCAATAAGCAGAGACAAACTAATAATCAAGTCCTTATTAGTTTGTCTCTGCAGTAAGACATCCAGAGACAATTTATTGCCAAAAACAATCACACCAAAAATTACTAAAGAGAACAATAAAATAATCTGAACACCAATAACATAAACCGATTCTTTGTTAATGTGTTCTTCACATATAGCACTAATCATTCTAGCAATTAAAACAAACAAAGGGATAACTAATAAAATCATATAAGATGCTGAAATAGCACTATAAACACATGTATAAATTAATTGAATTAACATAAAACCAAAAACAACCTTATCAATTCTATCAAATGGAGATCTAAACCAAATTCCTGCAGCTAAAGCTATTATTAACGGGCTTTGAAATCGGAAGGTAGTTAAAATAAAACTGTACCAATACTTACCTTTTACAACATATCCCCAACCTGAAATCCATTCAATTAAAACGTTCCCCATAGACATCATCCCCTGCTTGTATACAAAAAATATTGTATATACAATAACAGTAACAATTACCAGACCTATGATATTAAAAACATTCAAACCAAGATCATAATCTGAAAATTGCTTCAATTTAAATTGCGATGAAAGATAGCAAAAAATAATAAGGATAAGCACCCCTACTAACAAATACCTTCCACTCAAAACTCCTATCATAAGTCCATATACAAGTAATAGCTGGCCACTAATTTGCTTTTCCTTAAAAAGCCTAGTTAAACCTAATAATGCAAGAATCCATCCAAAGAATCCTATCGCACTACCATCAGCAATCCTAGAAATCATTACACCACTAGGAGCTACCGCAATAAAAGAAAATATAATATATGAAACAATCCTGCCAACATAACGCTCAAACATAAATGGGGCAAACATTAACACACTTCCAAATAAAGCAGATACGCTTCTAACTAGCACCACACTAGAAGACCCAGTCAACCAAAATAAAATAACATGAAAAAATAAAGTAACAGGACTTGCAACACCCAAATAATTTGTGCTATCCATATCACCGCTAACAATCATAACACCCAAATTAGCATCAACAAGCTCCCTATGTAAAAGTGGCATATGACTCAATCCATAAAACCTAAAAACAACTCCTACAATGCCAAAAAACATTAGCCAACCAAGCCTAATATATTTGCTGTATTCTCTGAATATTTTTGGAGGTACCAAAACAGAACTTATCACTATTTGCTCTCTCAATTAATACAATTCAAAAAGTTCTACTGATTGATTGGCATACACTAATCTCATATTTTTAGAAAATTTATCTAAACTATTTCTAGAAAATATGTTCCTTTCTAAATCACCAACATACACATATTTTACTCCATATCTATTTAATATTTCTAAAGCAAGAGTCCAATCCCTACATGAATACAATACCTCAATATCATTTTGTCTCTTATTAATTTCAAGATAATCACCACGCCACTGAATTTCATGTCCAGGCCAACCCAACACCGTAGAAATACCTGTATTCGCAGCTATTCTTCCATAGTTGGTATAACTACCACCTACTGATTCAAGTATAACTATATCATCCGGCAGATTGTTACTGATCCATTGTATTGCATCGTATTCATCCTTATTAGATCTACGTATATAATCCATACCATCCAAAGTATTATTACCCACAACAACACCTTTCATTCCATTCGTTTTGGACCATAAAGCTAAACCTGTATATAAAAATCCTCCCACAACTACTAAAACCACACAAAACATATACGGTAGTAAAAATTGAACTTTCGACTCTCTAGCTACACGCCACACTCCATAACCACCTACAAGCGACCACAATATCCAAGTTTGATAATAAAACTTGAACACAGTATTCATTCTTACACCAAAATTGTCTCTCACATAAAAGTACTCAGGTAATAAAACTAACAAAACACCCATTATCATTAATAGCATAACAAATCGTTTATTATCAAGATTACCTATACTTGCTTTCTCTTTTATAAATAACACTCCTATACCCATAATTAATAAGAAAAACAGAAATAGAGTAGACAGCGATCCATAAACTAGTCTTCTATTCATAACCTCCATAATTAAACTATTAGTAAAAACATCTATTTTCTGATTGATAAACAATTGATTTAGGACTAATTCTGTATCGTCTACTACAACCAATACTATCGACACAACAATAAATGAAAATAATACTCCAAACCCAATTAACAATGACTGCCTCCATCTAATTAGTCGACGAAAACCTACTACTTCTTTCATCATCCACATACTAATTGGAATTAACAAAACGCCAAACATTACGAATAAATGAGAAAATCGCGTCGGATAGACTAAATTAGATGCAAATCCATTTGCTTGAGATCTGAAATTAAAATAGAAGGGTAGATATAAAACAATACTACTAAAAACAATTGAAATAATACCTAAAATACCACTAACATTTAATCGTTCCCTGCTTAACAAAAAAGCCAAAATTGCTATCATCATATATATTGGGTAATCCCACAAATTAATAAATGCGATACTGCCGAGAATCATACCGAAACATATTATTCTGCGAAATTTATATAAATCTAGATATCCATTAGTATTATTAAAATCGATTTTTACTTCCGAACTTCCATTCTGTAAAAATAATTGAAGAGAAACAGAAATTGCCACAAGAACAAATGGAATTGATATAACATGTGGGTGCAAATCTCCAAGCAAAAAAGAAAAAAATGGAAACTCAGTAATTGGTTGTATGTCCACAATATTACCTGCAAGATCTCGATCTCGTATTACACGCGAAGATTGCCACCACCACCAGTGTCTTTCAGGAATCCACATGTTACCTAATATCTCGACTGGAGCCTTGTCAATCCACTTTATATCTACCCATTTCCAAAATCTGTAAGATCCGATGCCAAATCTATGCACAATTTCAAGTAGACCATTCAAATTGCCTACCAATAAAATAAACACTGGAGAGATCAAAGCACTCAAATAATTCCATAAACTCATCTTTTCAAATTGCTTCTTTTTTATTTTTCCATACATCATCAAATTTACAGCAATGCCAAATGATCCTATTGCTGCTAAACCATATACCAATGCTATTGACAAATTAAAACCAACAGATGATTCTACTCCACTCAATACTGTCACTACAGCCATCATCACATATCCAAAATAGTAATAACTAATGCTATAACCAGAAAACCATGGGTCTGCAGGTGGAACATCACCACCACGTAACACCGAATTCATAAAAGCAAATTCCATAGGCTTCTCAGTACCAACAATATCTGGATTAAGGTAACGAATATATGCCATGAAGAACAAAAAGCTAACAAATAAACCTTCCACAATTAATACATAACGCTTATGTGTGCGCATCCATAAAAATGCTTCACCATTTTTCCAATACATTCGATTAATTACACATACAATAATTAAAGCAGTAACTATTCCATTAGTTGTTACTGCAATATATCCGAATGAGCCTAATATCCACACCACATAACCTATTATTAACAAACCTAATATCTTACTTATAGAATAACCCTTATCAATAAGGTGGGGAAACAAATCAAAAACAATAGGCCATACTAGGAACCCAAAAAACCAAACAATTATTACCCATATTAATACTCCAATGAATTCCATAATGCTACTCTCTATGGTTTGATGCGATAGCCA
>DBHI01000092.1 GCA_002296125.1 Anaerolineales bacterium UBA832
CTCTGGGAATCAATGAATGAATACACAAAACAACAGCAATCTCAACACCAACAATTATTCACACATACAAAAAAAGCAAATCTAAAACCAATGAACAAACAAGAAAAACTGGAATCAGAGTTCAAATTCAATCGAGCACTCATAAAACATCATCCTACATATTTATATAGAAAAGCACTTGCGAAGCATAAAACTACATTTATATCCAACCTAAAACACATAGAAAATGGAAAAATTATAACTATCGCTGGAATAATCATCAAAAGACAAAGTCCTCCTACTGCTAGGGGTATTCATTTTATTACTCTAGAAGACCAAACTGGAATCATTAATGTAATAATCTACCCTTACATCCAAAAATCATACCTACAAGAATACTTCTCAAAGTTTGTAATAATTGAAGGAAAAACTCAACACAAACATGGCTCTACAAATTTTATAGCACAAATTTTAAAAACACCTCAATAACCATAACTAAACCTGGCAAGCTTCTTGCTCCCAAATAACACTAAATCGACAAACATTGTATCAAATGACTAACACGACCAAATTAATTCTAGCAATATTACTAATACTATACATACCCATACTAACTTCATGCGACACAATACTATCAACACAAATCCCAACGCCAACAATCACACCAACCCCCATACCAACTCCAACTCCAACTCCAGATCCATGTACTATGCAAGCAATGCAACAAATAGCATCTGACATTAAAATACTCACTGAACTATACATACAAAACTCAGAAAATAACGAAAGCGTAATACATCTACTACCTAAACTATTAGAGCTACGCGATGACGTAAAACATATAGTTGACATACCAATATGCGTAGAGAGAATGAAAACTGCCCTTAACACATACACAAATATTAACAGTGATCAACTTCAAACTCTATTAATAAAACTAACTAACAACGATATTATCACCTCAATACAATCTGCCAGATCATGGTTAGAAACCACATTAAATAATTAACTATTAGTTAAAATAAAAACTTAAACTAAAAAGCGGTCGAGAAAATCGACCGCTTTTTAGTTTATAACACCTCTAGTGCAATATCTTTTACTTTATTATCTTCCAATTTAGGCGCACTAATAGTTAAAACACCATTATTCAAAGTAGCTGTAACATTATCGCTATCAAAACTAGATGCCAACTTTATTGTTCGATACAATCGACCAACATTACGTTCACGAACTAAATAGTTATTCCGTTCATCTTGATTATCACTAGACACATCAACCATAACATGCATCATCAACCCTTCAACTTTTACAGATATAGCAGTTTCATCAATACCTGGCACATCTGCTGTAACAATATATTCATTTTCATTTTCACATACATCTAGCATTAACATATTGATTACATGACTATCACCATACATCCCAAAAGAGTTAACATCTAAACCTTTACAAAGAATACTCATTAATGACTGGTCAAACGGATTTGAAAAATAATGAGATTTGTGTGTAAAATACCTTGCTAAATTTGTCATATCATTTACCTCCCTATACACAGTTTATACAAATAACTGTATCTGATTTATTTATGTAAATAATAATCAAACTATATTAACTATTTCTATCAAAAATCTTTGAAATACGTAAAATACACATAAAAAATATATTAGATAGAGATTTCAAAAACAGCATGCTTTACTTGCTGCTAGAACTTACTATCTCAGAAACAAACACGAATTCATATCCTTTCTCTTGCAAATCGCTAATCGATTCTTGAAGGGCAAGCAAAGTATTAAGACGTATATGTCCAATCCCAATAGCATACCCCTTATTATCGGCCACATATGCTAACCTATATATCTGATCAACTATATGATTAACATCATCTTTTGAATCAAGAAATACATCTCTTGTAACTACAGGAACTCCAATGGTTGACATAACACCATATCCAACAGATTCAGGACTAGTTAAGCTATCTAAATAATACATACCTACATCTTTTAGCACTGAACCCACTCTCTTCATACCAAACTCATCAGCGGTAAACAAAGATCCCTGATGATTATTCATACCAACTGCATTTGGAACTGCATCAATTGCACTTAAAACCTTAGATAAAATTATTGATTCCGACATAGATGTTAGCAGACGAAAATTAACTTCACCCGGTGCATAACCAATAGCTTCCATTGGCATATGCACAACTAACTCATATCCATTATCATAAATCATTGATGCAGAACTAGAACTAAACAAATTTCCTGGAATAACAGCATAAGTTAAATCAGCATCCAAATCTAAAAAGCCATCGAACACCCAATCATTACGATAGCCAAAGTCATCAATAACAATAGCTATTAATCTACTTAATTCTTTTATATTGGAACTAACAACATCATCACTAAAATAAGGCACAACAACAGAATCATCTGCAGTTAGAGCAACAACATGATTGCTTGCACATGATTCCGCAGATAAAACTTTAAAGTCATACAAAAACCGTGACTCCGTATTGATCCTATATGCCTTACCACCAACATTGCGAACAATTGAAGGATTGAAATGATTATAATGTACTTCACAAGCACTTACATTCTTTCTAACATAGGATAATAACAAAAACAACCACAACAAACATATTCCAACTTTGTATACGCTTCTACGTACCATATTCATGGAATCAACTATTGTCCTTTCCATCTGCAAATCAGTATCAAAAATATCATTTAACTTTACTAGATAAGAACTTTATAATACCAGCAAATAATTTAGCTCTAGGAACTAAAGATGACACTAACAGATGTTCCTGCTTTGTATGATGGCCATCTCCTTCAACCCCCAAACCATCTAAAGTCGGAATACCCATAGCACCAGTAAAATTACCATCACTACCTCCACCAAACTGACCATGACCTAATTCCAAACCTAATTCAGAAGCTATCTTAATAGCCTCATTAATTAACGGCATAGATTGTGTACTTGGTTGAAACAATGGCCTAACAGGTCCTGGTTCCACTTCAACAATTATGTTTACATCTTCCCTAGCTATACTCATCATATTTTTCACAATTTCTTTCATAGCCTCTTCAGTAGGTGCCACACACAATACTTCGGCATGACATTCTGTCGGGACTACATTTACAAAATTACCACCTGAAACATTACCAACCCTATAAGTAATTTCATCTTTAACTTTAGAAAAAGATTCAATATCCGAAATAGTTCTTGACATCACACTTATAGCACTATGTCCAACTCCAACGGCAATCCCAGCATGAGCTGGCTTACCATATACATGAATCTTGTATCGAAGAAATGCATGCCTCCCACTAATAAACTTGCGAGGCTTGGCAGGTTCAGGCACCAGAACATATTTATGATTCCTTGCCTCTTCCTCAATCAACCCTCTCGTACTAGGGCTACCAACTTCTTCATCAGGTATAAACATAAAACTAATAGGACCATCAAACATATTGCCATCTTTAAGCAATTGTTCAACAACGTGACAGGCCAAGTACATACCACCTTTCATATCAGAAACACCCGGACCAAATAACTTATCCCCTTCCCTTCTCACCTTCAAATCGCTATTGATAGTGCCCTCCAAATGTATAGTGTCCAAATGACCAAGAATTAATATCCCAGGTTGTGAACTATAACTATTTGAACCTATCCTTGCCTTTAATACATCTCCATATCCATCAACACCCTTCTTTCTATATATTTCAGCACCAATACATTCCATAGTATGCTCTGCTAAATCCATCATTCGATTAACAGCATTCTTGTTGTAAGTTGGGCTTTCAACACGCACCCAATCCAAAATCCCCCTAACAACTTCATCTTCATCTACAACAAAATGATCAATGCTCATAAAATACACTCCCATTTGAATTAGAATGTATTACAAGAGCATAAAACGACGGATACTTCTGTACACGTTCTGCATCAGCTACAATAGCTCGCTTTAATAGATCTTCATAAGACATACTGACTTTCTCATAATCGAACATCTGATATACACCTGATTTTCTACCTGATAATCGTTTCAGATCATTATGCGCATTATTACAAAACATTCCACCTAATTCAAACAACAATACATACGAATCATCTAAATACATATGTACCAGTTTTGAAATCGTTCTTTTTGTGTATTGACGCACCCCATGCCAACCATACAAACGCAATCCCGAAGAACTTGGCAACAGATGCACCTGCACAACTGGCTTCGTAGAACAACAAACAAAATCATGAATCTTATTAAACAACTCAACATCATATTGAAAATGCTCAATAGAACTTTGACTAAATATAAAATTTGTACTCATTTCAAAAACATCTTCCACGTCAATCACATTAGCTTTAACAAATGACACATTCTCATTACTATTGATAATTTTTTTCCAATTAGAATCGCTTCTCTGATCGACTCCACGATAACTAACAATTCGACCATTAGACCATTTCTGCAATCTCTCAAAATGATTCCCTTTTCCACAACCCAAATCCAATACATTAATATGACTAACTTCTGACTGTACTTTTTCCCATGGAAACTGACTCATAAATAGATTTGACAAAGTACGAGAAGGAGATGTCATTTTGTCATAGGACACGTCCCAATAACAACTTGACACATTAGGTACAAAATAGTTAACACAAACCTTTCTATTGTAGCTATTTGACAACCAAATATTATTAATCCAATTCAACATAATCCATATAATTTTCTCGATTACATTTAATCCATAATCACTAGACCACGAATGCACAGAACTACTTTTCATAATGTCCACCAGCATTTACATACATTTGAAAACATGAAATCTCACAAATCATATCTAAAACAATCTCCCATATCAAATAATCTAAACAAAAATAATGACAATCAATTTCACATGATTTTATGTTTAACTAAATTTATACACAAGTAGCCTAAACATTCTGGTAAAATCATATGAAATTATTGAAATAACATTTATAAATGAGTCATATGAATTCAAACATCAACAATACTGTCGTACTTCTAAAAAATGTCTACAAGTCATTTGATGTAGGTGACCAATCAATTGAGGTACTTAGAGACTTGAACCTTGCCGTAAATACAGGTGAATTTATAAGCGTAGTTGGACAATCAGGAAGTGGCAAATCTACATTACTCAATATGATAACTGGAATAGATTCTCCTACATCAGGCGAAGTTATAGTAACTAGAGAACCAATACATGAACTAACTGAAAATGAGCTAGCTGGATGGAGAGGCACAAACATCGGAATAATTTTTCAATTTTTCCAGATGCTGCCAGCACTAAGCCTACTGCAGAATGTAATTCTTCCTATGGACTTCTCAGGGCATATCCCACGTAGAAAACGAAAACAAAGAGCCACAGAATTGTTAGAATTAGTCGGTCTGGAAGATCAACTACACAAACTCCCCAACATGGTATCTGGCGGACAACAACAACGAGCAGCAGTAGCCCGTGCTCTAGCAAATGACCCACCCTTATTAGTAGCAGATGAACCAACTGGCAACCTTGATCCTAGAACAGCTGATGATGTTTTTCAGCTCTTTCTAGATCTTGCCAGTCAAGGAAAAACAATAATAATGGTGACTCACAATCATTCACTTGCTAATCAAGTACCAAGAGCCATAGAATTAATGAATGGTCAAATTACGCGTGATGTTAAGTCCCCACCAGCAGGTGAACTCAAATGACAGTGTTATGGAACAAATTGTGGCATGATCTATGGGAAAGAAAATCTCGCACAATATTAGTGATAATGAGTGTGGCTGCGGGAGTTTTCTGCGTAGGAGCAATATTTGGAATGAATGATCAGCTGTATAACCAGATGGACATTTCACATTCTTCAACCTATCCATCTCATATCAACATGTTTACATTCCAAGAAGTGGACCAGAACATAGCTGATCAACTGTCAAAAATAGATGGAATTTTATCTGTTGATATTACAAATCAAATCGGATTGCGCTACAAACTAAATAAAGAAGATAATTGGCAACCTGGAATGGTAGCAACCCGTCCAGATTATGATGACCAAACCTATGACCAAATCACCTTAGTGACAGGAGATTGGCCTACAAAAAATACATTAGGTATTGAAAGAACATCTAGTGCACATTACGGCATAGAAATAGGAGACAAAATAGAAATAGAGCTTTCTGATGGAACTGGCCGTTCGTTTCCCATTAATGGGATGATAAGACACCCTTTTGTAGAACCACCGTCATTTGGAGGAGATGCACTATTCTTTATGAGTCCTCAAGGACTGGAAAGGTTAGGAATTCCCGAAGGCTCATACTTTAACTTAAAGGTACGAGTATCTCCTTACAGTAGACTGAACTCTGAGGAAATGGCATTTGAAATAAAAGATAGACTTGGTAAAGAAGGAATATCTGTAGGTGCAACATTCTATCAAAATCCTGAAGAACATTGGGGAAAGATGTTTCTAGATGGAGTAGTACTTGTTATGGAAATATTAGCAGTAGCATCTTTATTTATGAGTGTAGTACTAGTAACAAATACTATGACTGCCATAATTACTGAGCAAACTAACCAAATAGGTATTATCAAAGCCATTGGTGGTAAACGTCGTTCCATTATCCAACTCTATCTGGGAGGAGTATTAATTTATGGAATATTAGCTTTAGGTATTTCACTTCCTTTAGGCGCAGCTATAGCTTTCGGCGGTAGTCAATGGTTTTTAAACATTTTTAATATTGATCACGAAATTTTTAGTGTTTCGCAAGCAGCTGCAATTTACCAGATACTTGCAGCGCTAGCCGTACCTATACTTGCAGCGCTATGGCCAGTATTGCACGGAGCATCTATAACTGTTAGAGAAGCAATTGCTAGTTATGGACTAGGTAGTGGTCATTATGGTACAGGCTGGATTGACAAATGGATAGAACAACTCGGAAATCAACATTTGTCACCGCCTCAAACTCTTGCTATAGGTAATATGTTCCGCCGTAAAGGTCGATTAATACTAACTCAATTAGTACTTATTGCAGCAGGAACAATGTTTATAATGGTTATGAGTCTATCTAAATCATTAATTACAACAGTATCTAAAGATATGGACAAACGCGGCTATGATTTGCGACTTATATTTGTATGGGACCAAAAAGCTCCGAGAGTTATTGACTTGGCTAATTCAGTATCTGGTGTAGACCATGCATCTATGTGGTATAGTCATGCAGCCTCAGTACTAAGAGAAGGACAAGTAGCAAGAGATGTAGGATCTGCATCCAACCTAGTTGGTATACCTGTAAATGAAAAAATGTATAAGCCAACTATGTTAGCAGGACGCTGGTTAAATGAACAGGATGGCAATGCAGTAGTTATAAGTAAAGAGTTGTCCACTGACAACAATATCAGTATTGGAGATACAATTACTCTTGATTTAGATATTCTCGGACGAGACAAATGGCAAGTTGTAGGGATTTTCCAGGTAGTATTCCGAAAAGTAGGAGATCCTGACCCATTATACGCCCCATTGTCAGCAGTATATAGATCGACTAAAAAATTCCAGTACGGGACTGATCTACTCGTAAGTACAACATCATCAAATCCAGAACAAGTATTTAAAATAAAGGAAACTTTGCAAGATCTTTATGAAGATAGAAGAATGAGAGTTAGCGTTTTTGGAACAAATACTACTCAAGAAGATAAAGACTATGCAATATTCCAATTCAGTACTGTTACTCAAATGTTGCTGATTCTTGCCACCATCGTAGCAATAGTTGGCGGTTTAGGACTAATGGGTTCATTATCAATTAGCGTTGTCGAACGCACCAGAGAAATAGGTGTAATGAGAGCTATTGGAGCACGCTCCAACATAATTATTAATATGTTTGTCTTAGAAGGTCTAACACAAGGAATATTTAGTTGGCTTCTATCTGTACCAATTGCATATATAATATCCCAACCAATATCAAGGCAACTGGGTCAAGTAATGTTAAAAATGGACTTGGATTTTTATTTTAACTGGTCTGCATCCTTAATTTGGCTAGGAATAGTAATCTTATTGGCAATACTAGCGTCTCTTTGGCCAGCTCAGACAGCCACAAAGATAAGCGTAAGGGAAAGCCTATCATACGCATAAGACATTAAGATATAATTCATAATTATCATGAGTTCAATACCAAAACAATACGACTTTAAATCAACTGAGGAGCGTCTATATAAATGGTGGGAGAGCGAGGGCTACTTTAAACCACACAATCAACCACAGAACGACGATTTCGATAATAACATACCTACTTATGTTATTGCAATACCACCACCAAATGTGACTGGAGAATTACACTTGGGTCATGCAATGTTTGCTTCCATGGAAGATCTTATGATTCGCTACCATAGAATGAATGGGTTTTCCACACTGTGGATACCCGGCTCTGATCATGCAGGAATTGCTACTCAGCTACAAGTGGAAAAAGCCCTTGCACAAGAAGGGACTAATAGAGAAGAAATAGGAAGAACTGAGTTTCTCAAAAGAGCCTGGAAATGGAAAGAAGAATATGGAGGGAAAATTACACATCAATTACGTAGACTAGGAGCATCATGCGATTGGGAAAGACAACGTTTTACACTAGATGACGGATTATCAAAATCTGTAAGAGAAGCATTTGTAAGACTTTATGAAAAAAATCTGATTTACAAAGGTCCTAGACTAATTAATTGGTCTCCTGGACTCAAAACTGCAGTAAGTGATCTAGAAGTCGAATACAATGAAGAACCTGGCACTTTATATTACTTTAAATACCCTATAAAAAACAATTCAACATATATACCTGTAGCAACCACTAGACCTGAAACTATTTTGGGAGACACTGCAATAGCTGTACATCCAGATGATGAAAGGTATCAATCATTCATAGGAAAGACAGCATTAGTTCCAATATTAGACAGAGAAATACCTGTTATTGCTGATAGCTATGTAGACAAAGATTTTGGAACAGGAGCACTAAAAATAACCCCTGGGCATGACCCAAATGATTATTCAATTGGTATAAGACATAAACTCCCTATCATATCAGTTCTAGATCAAAATGCATCTATTACTAAA
>DBHI01000002.1 GCA_002296125.1 Anaerolineales bacterium UBA832
TCAACTGGTTTGATATTAGAGAATGATGAGACGATTACTAATTCTACAGATGGAACAATTGTTATAGATGCTAAGGCTGACTTTAATGATAACGCTTTAACTGGTTATGGCGCAGACATACAGACTGAATCGGGTACCTCAAAAACCCTTGCAGCATCAGATAATGGTACTATCATAGTTTGCTCAAGTGGTAGCGCAGTTACTATTACTGTTCCAGCTAGCCTTCCAACGGGTTTTAATTGTATGATTATTCAAAGCGGTTCTGGTCAGGTTTCATTAAGTGCATCGAGTACTACGTTAAATAATCGTAATGGAATTAAGACTGCAGGTCAGCATGCTATTATGACACTTGTACATCTAGGCAGCAATACCTTTGTTATTTCAGGGGATACTACATCCTAATCAGTCTGATGAAATATAAGATTAAAATATTTATGATTTTCTGTCTAATAGTCTATTTTGCCTATGCACAGGTTGCACTTCCAGTGTTTCATGCGATTCAGCAAAATAGAGACCTTGCTCACCCTGGATTCTCTTCCGGAAGTCTGGATATTAATAATGACGATGATAATAATAATGGTAACGGAGCAAATGGTTCGGGCGGTAAACATATTCAAATACCATGGGCCGGAACACTTAAAAATTATACCGTAGATGATTCCACTTCATTTACGACCACAATACGTTGTAAACTACCTTCTGGAAGTCACTATATTCGTGATAATGCATATTATTCAAGTCCAGTTCATACTATAAGAGGTGCATGGTATCATGATGGCGCAACTCGATTATATTCTGTTTTCTATGATACTAATGGTGTTATTCATTCTGATCAGGAACGCAATCTTGTTACAAGGTCAAATACCGATGCAAATCATTCACATACTTGGTCGGGAAGGCATTCACAAAATATTGTAGCAATAACTACTACTGGTCTATCCAGTCAGAATGGTTATTATTTTTGGTCTGGAGATAGAGGTACCGTTGATACGACTAGTGGAGTCTTTACATCTGATGATAATGGACAAAAATTGTGGGTCTATCGAAACCGCAGATATACTGAAGGTTCATACAATCAGGTTTTCAATGGTAATTATGATAGTAATCCAACCGTGCTAATTGAAAATAGTGCTGGAGGAGACTATGATTATGCTAAAGTGACTTATACTAGTTTAGCTAACATGAGAACCGGAGAATCAGGTACTATGGTAAGTACTGGTTTAGGTAGCCAGTCTGTTGGTATAGGATCAGATTATGGACCAAGCTCTAGTGAATCAAGGGGCTGTATTACCTTTTATAAAAATGGGGTCTTTGTTCTCGCATTTGGTATTGAATCGAGTGTGACCGGATCCACAACAGGCACTGGATATTTAGGTAAAAACGTATATGGTGCTGAGGAAACATCTTACGTTAGACTTATTAATGTTACCGAGTATGCTTTTATGAGTTTTTGCAGTCCGAGCGATATTGAGTCATTGCACAATATACAGGGAAGCAGTGATATAAGAGATTGGGCACCAGGAAGAGGGAAAACGATTGGGCTTTATTATTCACTAAATAGTACCGTAAATGATGGAGATACGGTCACAGATTTATCTGGTAAAGGCCACCATGGTACTGCAGTTGGGTTTTGATGATAAAAGCATATAATAGACTATCGAATTTACTTATCTTTATTTTGATGTTTTCTATTACCAAAGCTTATGAATTCAAAATGAGTGCGCATCAAATATCAATTACCCAAGAACCAATGGATTCTGATATATATATATTAAGAGGATCTGTAGGCTCCAATTTTCATCAGGTTTCTACGAGTGATACCTTAGTTTTTGAGAGCGGTTTCTGGAAAATAGTTGCAAATCATTTTTCTAGACCACCATCTGTTGATATTATTTTATCAGACACTCTTAAAACTGAATTATTAAATAATAAAACGCCTGTAATTGCTAGAGCAATAGCTAAAGATGTAAATGGCGTTTTGGCTACTGATTTATATTTACAATTAGGTGGAGAGGAAGATCAGATCGTTTTACCAATGACGTCATTAAATGATTCAATATTTGAGGTTCTTATTCCTGATAGTTTGGTAACTATTTTTAATTTTCGGGCTCATGCACTAAGTAAAGATAGTATGTATTATAGCGGAGAGAGTGATTTCAATAGTCCTAACATATACTTTGGCAAGCAAGAACTTTCAATGTCCAATGAATACAGCCACTATCCAAACGGCATTATGAACGAATCCTGGCGAATGATTTCCTGGCCTGGAGTATTGAGTAAAAACTCTGTTGAAAAATCAAATAATCATATATTTTATGATTGGGATGCAAGTGTATCAGAGTGGTTTAAACCTGATAACTTTATTACAGGCAAGGCTTATTGGTTTAGACATAGATATTCTGATAATATTTTGCTCGACAATCAGGATATAGAAGGAGTGTCTATACCTCTAGAGGATTATGTTATCCATTTAAATAAAGGCTGGAACATGATCGGAAATCCTTTTTCTTTTCCAGTAGTAGCTACATACAGTCCGGAGCAATTATCTGGATTATATTTATATGGGAATAATATTAAAGACGGGTGGGAAGGTCCTGTTCAGGAAGTAGAGCCTTGGGCTGGTTATGCAATACATAATTATTCTATGAGTGATAGCATAACTCTAAAGCCATTTTCAGATCCTAATTCTTTAAATAGAAAGACTCATAGCGGTTGGATCTTGAAAATAAATATAGATGGAAAAAATTTGTTTGATCATGCCGCGCATATCGGGAGGATTGATGGTGCTTTAGAAACAAAAGATGGTTATGATACGCCGTTACTTCCCCAGATGAAAAATTTTTTAATGTTAGGCTTGGATGCTGGGCTAGATGAAAAGTTTAATTTTAGCAGTGATATTAGATCGTTGGACGAACAAAATGGGGTATGGGATTTAAGACTGTTTTCTAATGGGCCAGATCAATATCCTATAGATATAAATGGGATGTTTTCAGTTTTAGAAATTGAGAAAATATATATATCTGTAGTTGATGTTCAACAAAGAA
>DBHI01000087.1 GCA_002296125.1 Anaerolineales bacterium UBA832
GCAAGCAAAATGACAACTGATGAAACAATAGAGGCAGCCCAAACCCACCAAGCAGAAGGAATGGCTTTCTGGATGGTTATTGAGCCTCTCGCAGCAGCTCACACATCTGGATGTTACAACTCTGACACTCATCAAGCTGAACATACAGATGCAGCAACCTGTGCAGCCAAAGAAGGAAACCACACGTGGATTCCAAATTGGGGTGCTAATTCCATAAATTCAAAAGTATATGATTTAGAAATGGATTTAGAACAGAAAAGAACCGATGAGTTTGATTTCAAAGGTGAAGTAGAGAGACATCTACAACCTGTTTGGGATCACTACGGAATAACAGCTACAGATATTGGTGAACTCCAATAGATAAGCAAAAGATAGTGCTGTCCTCGTTTATGCGTCCCAGCTAAAAGGCGAGGAAATCACGCCTTGCTCATTTTGAGCAAACACCTCAGAGTTCCAGTGATGTAAGGGGAACTAGTGCGCCCAGTACGGAGGACTCCTGAGGTTATATCAAAAAGACTATATTCAGGCTTCTTAATATAGTCAATATAGTAGCTCAAATAAGTTTGAGCAAGTAACGAGGAAACAAATATGAGTACAATAAAAGTAACAGATACAGACTTTCAAGAGACCCTTCAGAATAATGATTTAGTGTTAGTTGATTTTTGGGCACCTTGGTGTGGTCCGTGTAAGGCAATTGCTCCCGTTTTAGAAGAAATAGCTAATGAAAATTCAAATGTAGTTATTGCAAAGATGAATACAGATGAGAACCCTAATACAGCATCACAACATGGTATTATGTCAATACCAACTATGATGATTTTTAAGAACGGGGAATTAGTCGATAGATTAGTTGGTGCAATGCCAAAACCATCTATAATGGAAAAACTACAAGTCCACTTTTAGTTTCCAACAAATGGTCTTCTGGCCCAAACGACAAAAGCCATAATTCCTATTCCAAAGCCTATTGTGCCAGCAGCCATAGCAGCATTTCTAACGTTCCAAAAGCCACTTTCTTCATTTACAGAGACAATTTCACTTTGTGCTCCAAGCCTACTTAGATTAAATGCGTTAAATGCCATTTCAATGAAGTTAGTTCCATTGTAGGCTGATGAAGGTTCACCAAATTCTAATTTTGATATACATGCTTGGCTATGCGTGTTCATATTGACTCCATCTGTAGAACATGCATAATCGCCATAATTAGTCAAATTTTCATCTACGTAGTGGTTTCCAGAAGCCATAATTAATCTAACGTTTACGTCATAAGGGACACGAGGCTCCCAAAATTCTTCAAGAGTTGCACCTTGGTTAGGCTTTATTCCTACAGCAGTTCCTTCGATGCCGAATACCCAAAGGTGGCCGCTACTAGAATCATCTACCGAGATAGTGTATTCCTTAGCGTTAGTGTTGGTTCCTAGACTTTGTGAATTATCATTTGATCCATCACTATTGATGTCTATTGATAATTCTAAGTCTGCAACAGTAAACCTATCTGTGTTTACTTGGGGATAAGATAATACTATTTCAGCGCTTAAAGTTCCCTCTGGAACGTGTAGGTAGTGAGTAGAGTCTGTAACATATGTACCGCTGCTACCTACGAAATAAGCCCATTCACCTTTCCATTCAGCTTTTAGCGTATCGGTATATTTCTTAGCTTTGTGAACATGGGATATGCCTAGCATTGCATCTCTTGCATCAAACACAGTTACATCTTCACCAGCATTTCTCATACTTTCTAAGGTCAATGCCATTTGAACTGCATATTTCGTATCAATCAAACCATGACCTTGTCCCCAATCATGCTTCATTCCTGTGTTACTTACGGTTCCATTAGCATTTGATTGACCGCCTTCAATGTATCTTCCTGAAAGTTCTAAAATTAATTCAGCTTCAGAAATAAAAGTATCTATTCTATCACCGTACCACTCCCCCTCGAGGGTTTCATGATCTTCGTAAATATAGTCTGCAATACCTAATGATGGCGCAGCTTGATACAATAGTGTCGCTACTCCAGCAATGTGTGGTGTTGCCATAGAAGTTCCAGATATAGCCATGTAGTATAGGTCGTCATCAGAAGGGCGTTGAATTATATCAATAAGTGTTGCTCGAGGTGCTGTTGCCCATATCTCAACACCTGGAGCACCGATATCAGGCCATGTTTGTGGTTTAGTCATATCTCCTCTAGATGAGAATCCTGCGATTCCGGAACCATCGTGTTCAAGGGCTGCAACGCCAATTACAAGAGGGATACTTGCATACGGATTTGTTTGTAAATCACTACCATCTCCTCCTGAATTTCCTGCAGCAAATACTGAAACTACATTGTTATCGTATTGTAAATTTAGAACAGCTTGAGAAATAGCATTAGATGGATCATATTCTGAACCCGAACTTCCCCAGGAATTTGAAGTAACTCTAATATTCAATGGATTTGCCTCAGGTCTAGAATTATCGTATACCCACTCGAAAGCTTCAACTGCGTTATCAATGAATGCAATGTCTCCAACTCCCATTCCAACTAATGTTGCGCCAGGAGCTACTCCTTTCTTAGCTCCAGCAGAGGCATCACCATTACCGCCAACTGTTCCAGCACAGTGAGTACCATGTCCGCTTGAGGTATCAGAATTTTCAGCTTCTATCCACGTTCTTGTTGCTCTATCAAATTTGTAAGATACAGTTTTACCTTCGTCGTAATCAAAATCAGGATGACCTGCGTCAACACCAGTATCAATAATTACTGCAGCTACTCCAGTTCCATCAATATATGTATGTTGATCTGCCTGATCTGCAATAACTTGTTCATTTTCATTAATAATAACTGTTTGCCAAGTTTCTACTGCGTTAATAACTCTCGTGGTATCTTGCATGTAGTATTCCATTTGTGAATTATGTTCTATCCAAAAGATATCTTCTTGTTTGCTTAAATCTTTAATCTGTGATGCAGTACCTTTAGCAAAAAACCCATCAATAAATTCAAAAATACTAATAACTTCAACTCCGATTCCTTCGGCTGTTTTTAGATGTTGTTCTGTAAGTTCAGGACGATATTGTACTATAAATTCAATTTGTGTAGTAGCATCTGCATTGTTCATAGCTCTAACTATGTTTGGATGTAAAACATCTTCATTTACATAAGCAGATGTAACAGTTGGGCTCGTAATGAGTAGCGCAATTGTAATTAGAGACCATATACGTGTCATAACTGGTTTGTGCTTTACAGACATAAAAAACTATCAGTCAGTTAAAATTCGGACGTTTACTTCTTCTAATTCTCTCTTAAGTTCATCACTATCTTGCTTAGATAAGCAACATTTTAGAGAGTAGACTTCGTACATTCTGTGAAAACTACTAGCAATAACTTCTACTCCTTTATCAATTTCTTTAAAAGTTACATTAATTATTTTTTTGATAGGTATTCCTCCGTGACGAGGTTCACCTTCCATAACAGACTCAAGAGCTTTAAGATTAAAACGTCCCCCTTCAATTATCAAATGATCACCGAAAATTACAGCCCATCTACCTTTATTGACAATATCTTCCCAAGCTGATGTTGTAGGATACGGCGCTCCGTTTTCGTACTTGATTTCTTCTTTATTATCTACCCAATTATCTTCATTCCAAGTTTGTTCAGGGATTTCCTCTTCTAAAAATAAAGTAACTGAAATCCAGTCTTCTCCATCCCAAAAAGTAGCTTCTCTCGTAAGATTTCCATTTTTGACATCATTAATTATTCTCTCGAGAGGTATTGGGCCATAAATTTCATCGTCAACTTTGATAGGATATTTTTCTTCTTTCATTTATGCCTCGTATACATATGCAGTTCTGGAATCTAAATCTGGAATTTCACCTAGTTTCCAACCTTCAGCAGTTGTTTCTGCATAGTAATAGCTTATTTCGTTTTCTTTTCCTTCATTTAAGACATAGTAGATACCCTTTGCTCCGGTCAGATTAACCCCTACTGCAGCATGACCATAATCTTCCCAAGCTTCCGGTATCAAAATCATCGCAGTTTGATATCCTAATGTTTCTAATAAAGAAATTAGCAATGCAGAACTATCTTCACAATCTCCAGTTTGATCTATTAACGTTTCAATAGGATATCGTGGATATTCTCCGACTCCTGCAGTCAAATTGTCTTCGGAATATTTCAGTGAGTGGACAAAACTCATAATGAAATTTACTTCATTCAAATTATTAAATTCTTTTTCACTTGAAATATTTTTAAGAATTTGAGCGATTTCAATAATTGCAGTTTCTTCTTTTGTTATGAAATTCATATAGTCTCTGTACTCACGAATAGTGTGTTGTTGTTGCTTGTAATGTGCATATCTTGCAGGATCAAAATTATAACTCATTTGATATTCTGCAGTATTGTATTTCCAATTATATGTGACTAAATAGCCAAAACTGTATGTTTGAATTTCAAGGAGCATTTTTGCATCGTCTCCTTCATCAAGTCCATCTAAAGAGCCGTCTAATGTAATGCTCGTTATTTTATTTAGTGAGAAATTTGTAAGGCTATAATCGATTGTAGCTCTATAGCTTTCATTTGATTCGCTAATGTCAAATTCTTCGGCATTTCTAAATTTATGATAAACAGCAACGATTGTAAATTGATA
>DBHI01000095.1 GCA_002296125.1 Anaerolineales bacterium UBA832
TATGGAAGATCCACCAAAAAAATTCTATAGATTGTCTCCGGGACGTGAGGTGCGTTTGCGGTATGCATACTATATTAAGTGTGAGTCAGTCAAACGAAATTCTGAGACGGGTGCAATAGAAGAAATATTGTGCACTTATGATCCTGATACTAAAGGAGGTAATGCCTCAGATGGTCGTAAGGTGAAAGCTACATTACATTGGGTGTCTGCATATCATGCCGTTAATACAGAAGTACGATTATACGATAGGTTGTTTAAAGTTGAAGATCCTTCATCTAAAGCAGCAGATGATTTGCATGCGTTATTAAATTTAGATTCATTGGAATGTCTGAGTGATTGTAAGTTGGAACCAAGTATTGTGGAAGTTAATTATGATGAGACATTTCAGCTAGAAAGATTAGGATATTTCTGTGTTGATAAAATTGATTCCAAATCAGATCACTTGGTGTTTAATCGAACAGTTACTTTAAGAGATAATTGGCTTCGTCAACAGAAAAAGCAGTCTACCAAATAAACAAAGCATTCTAAGAATAATAAGCTCCATATAATACTTATTGTTCTTAGAAGATATTATTAAAATATTAACCCAACAATTGTTGGGTTAATATGAGTTTAATGTAATACTGTAATTATTGTACTATTGACACATCAAGGGCTTTTGGGCCTCTATCTGATGGTTCTATAGTGAATTCAACTTGTTGGCCTTCATGTAAGGTTTTGAATCCATCTGAATTGATGGAACTGTAATGTACGAAACAATCATCTCCTTCTTCACGTGAAATGAATCCAAATCCTTTTGCATCATTAAACCACTTTACTGTACCAGTTTCTCGTTCAGTCATTAGACTTAAACTCCTTATTTGCAGAATGTTAGTTTGTCTTGTTTACTTATATGAAGGTTACTAAGTTGGGGATTTATATTATTACCAACATACTATCATTTTAACTTTAAAACTTACAAACTACCTTGTTCATTTAATTTACTAATAGTTTTTATAATACAGTGCCATTTGTATGTTGTCAACCCGAATATTTTTAGTGGATCTCATACTAACATTTAGATTAGTATTTGTTACGCATAACAAACATTTCAGCTTCTGCTACTTTGGATTTAGCTTTTCTTCGGAGTAATTGAGCTTGTTCTATTTGTTCATTAAGTGAATCTAATTTGATTTGAAGTTCCTCATTCTTATTTGTATTATCAAATGACTCTTGCACTTTGTTGTATTCTGTTTGTAATAATTCCAATCTTTTATTAGCTTTTACATAATCTCTTTCAGCCTGTTTTAATGCTCTTGTGTGTTTAGACATTCTCGACTCTCCTAAGGAGGTTTTTTAATTGGAAGGATTATATAATCATTGTGTTATGCTAGTATAACATATAGTCTGGAAAGTTATGGTTAATAGTGATGATACTGGGGGACCAGGATTCGAACCTGAGCCGGCGGAGCCAGAATCCGCTGTTCTACCAACTAAACTATCCCCCAACGATGATGCATTTTACCATAATGACTTTATCGGTTCATATTATTCAATCTGTCAATTGCATACTGTATTCGATCAATTATTTTGTTTTTTCCTAGTATTTCAATGGTTTCAAATAGGGGAGGACTTACTTTTTGTCCGCTAATTGCGATACGGACTGGGTTTAGTAATTGACCAACTTTGATATCTAAAGTCTTGGCTAGTAATCGTAATGAGTTTTCAATTGATATGTGATCGAATGTGGTGAGATTTGTGAGTGTTTGCTGAACATTGTTTAGAATTAATAGCGTTTCTTTTTGGGTAGATTTCTTACTAATTAGGTCAATTGGTTGTATTTCGATTTTATTCTTAAAACAGAAACCAATCCATTCTACTGAGTCTTTGAACGTGGTTATTCTATCTCTTATCAATGGTATGAGTTGGTTTAATTGAGAATCATCATCATGATATCCAGCTTTTATTAGAAATGGAGTAATGTGACAATTTAGATCAGATATTGACATGCTTCGGACATATTTTCCTTGAAAATGATCTAGTTTTTCAAAATTAACTGTTGCTGGTGAAGGATTAACTCGTTTTAATGAAAACACTTGTTCCAATTCTGATAATTTGAAGTCTTCATGTTTGTCATCTAAACTCCAGCCCATAAGTGCCATCCAGTTGATTATTGCTTCAGGATGGAAACCTTTCTTTCGAAGATCACCTATAAAAATTGAGTGTTTGTCAGATTCTTGTGTTTTGGAGTTTTGTCTTTTGCTTATTTTACCTTTTCCACCGGACTGTTTGAGTACAGATAGATGACACCAGGTAGGCTCATTCCATTCAAGAGCTCTAATAATGAGAGCATGTTTAGGTAGTGATGATAACCATTCTTCGCCTCTAATAACATGTGTAATGTTCATCAGGTGATCATCAACCATAGCTGCTAGATGATAAACTGGGAATCCATCCGTTTTAATTAAGATGAAGTCATCTAATTGTTCGTTTTGAATGCTAATTTCATGTCTAATTAAATCTGTTACATTAGTAATTCCTGTTCGAGGGCTTTTAAATCTTATTGTGTGCTTTTCTCCATTTTGTACTCTATTATAGGCAACAGTTTTATCAATGGTACGACAATGACCATCATATCCATTATGTTCTGAACGTACTTTGTCTAGGCGTTCTTTGTTGCAAAAGCAGTAATATGCTTTATCATTATTGAGGAGATTTGTAGCATATTTTTGGTAATACTGGAGTCTTTCTGATTGGACATATGGCTCATTTTTTCCACCTACTTCTGGACCTTCATCCCAAGTTATACCGAGCCATTTTAGGTCATGAATTAATTTTTCGGTTGAATCTTCTACAAAACGGTTTCGATCGGTATCCTCAATTCTTAGGATCATTTTACCGTTATGTTTTCGTGCATACAGATAGTTGTACAATGCTGTCCTTGCGCCACCTATATGTAGATAGCCTGTTGGTGATGGGGCAAATCTGACCTGTATTTTGTTAGGACTCATATTGTTTTTGGCGTACTGCTACACTTTGTACAATTCCTAATCCTATGCAAAGTGTAAGTAGTGCACTTCCTCCATAGCTAAAAAAAGGTAATGGTAAACCAATTACCGGTAGTAAATTGAGATTCATACCTATGTTGAAGAATGCTTGGGCAAAAATCATAATTGCCATTCCATAACACAAGTATGAACCAAAAGGATCTTGAGCATTATTACCAATTCTAAGTATTCTCCATGTTATAAAAACAAATAATAACATTATTATTAATGCACCGACAAATCCAAATTCAGCTGCTGTTGCAGAAAAAATAAAATCAGTATGTCTTACTTTTAAAAATCGTAATTGTACTTGTGATGCCTGGTTGTATCCTTGGCCAAACCACCCTCCTGATCCAATGCTAATGATAGCTTGTCGAACATTGTATTGTGCTCCTGGGTCGTTTTGAGGATTAATAAAATTTATTACTCGATTACGTTGATATTGTTCCATAATGAACCACAAAAATGGCAAACTACTGACACTTATTGTTGACAATATTGCTAGATGTTTTATTTGTATTTCTGCTGCCCAGATTATTGATATCCAGACTATTATTATCATAATTGCAGAACTAAGATCAGGTTGTGCCATGACTAGAGCAGCGGGAAGGCCAGCATGTAAGATTGATAATAGTACCCACTTGAAGTCGTTTAGGTTTTTTTTCCTAATTGCAAAAAAGTTTGCTATCCATATAACACTTCCGATTTTAGCTAATTCAGATGGCTGCACAAAAAATAGACCAAAAAAATCGAACCAACGTTGCGCGCCTCCAGCAACTACTCCAGCTACGAACAGAACTGACAAAGTTATTATAATCAGTATGTATAAAGGTTTAGAAAGACTTTGCCAATAACGATAATCTATCGATGCTAATATTATTATTAGTATTGCTCCTACCAATGCATATTGTATTTGTTTTATAGGAGTATCAAATAAATTTGGGTGTTGAAATGTACTTGATCTTATCATTGCTATTCCTATAGTAGTAAGAATTGCTATTGCTAACATAAGTCCCCAGTCGAAATTAGTCCATATATTTCTTCTGGTTCTAATAAAGTTGTTTGGATTTGACTTGAAAGATGTAGTCATAATTTATAGTTTAGTATAAATTGCTTTATGTTATGCATTAAATTAATTTTTTATTGATTTTAATTCAAAGTATGCTTCTAATATTTCCATTACTATTGGTCCAGCAACTGTTGATCCCTCTTCTCCACTATACACAAATGCTACTACAGCAATTTCGGGTGCTTCAAATGGACCATATCCTACAAACCAGGCATGAGCAGGCCATGCTCCAAATTTACATCTGTCTTCTTGTTGTGCTATATTGTCACAGTATTCAGCTGTGCCTGTTTTTCCCGCTATTGTTATACCTTCGATTGGTGGTAGTTTATCTCCAGTACCATTAGTCATTACTTCAAGTAGTCCTTGAGATACTTTGTCTAGAATTTCTTGTTTAATAGGTGTTTGATGAATTATTTTTTTATCAAAGTTTTTGATCACATTATTTTCTCCATCAAGTATTTCTCTTATAATAGTTGGCTTTATTAATGATCCATTGTTGATAAAAGGAGTAAATGAGTTTATTACTTGTAGTGGTGTTGCAAGCACATATCCCTGTCCAATTGAAGAAATATATGTGTCTCCAGTTGACCAATTTTCTCCAATATTGATACGTTTCCAGTCACTATTAGGTATTAGTCCTGATAGTTCTCCAGGGAGTTCAATTCCAGTTATTTGGTTGTAGCCTAACCAATTAGAATATTGATATATTTTTTCTATCCCTAGACCATTATTGGTTACTCCACCTTCTTTATATCCTCCTCCAAGTGCATAAAAGTACACGTCACATGATTGGGCTATACCTGTTATAAAATCTACTGGTCCATGACCATCACGTTTCCAACAAACAACTTTTTTAGTTTTTCCAGGATCATTTGGAAAATATTTATTAACTATTTCAATCTCACCTGGGTCGTCTACGTATTGATCACTAGTGACTATATTTTCTTGTAAGGCTCCTGAAGCAACTACTAATTTATATACTGATCCTGGGGGGTGTTCTCCACTTATTGCTTGATTTAGTAGTGGGAAATGTGGGTGATTTAACAATTCAGTATAGTAGTCAATTGGAATATATCTTGCAAATTCTTGGTTATCATATGTTGGAAGTGATACCATTGCAAGAATTTCACCAGTGCGTGGATTCATTGCTACAACTACTCCATTTGTGACAGGTTGTCCTTCCCTACTTTGATTTTCCAGTTGCATTCGGCGTCGCAGGGCTGCTTCCGCAATTGATTGAATTTGTAAATCAATTGTTAATACTATGTTTTCCCCAGGAATTGGGTTTATTACTTCTCCAATTGTTCTTAGTTCTAGACCAGCAACATCTTGTTCTATAAGTTTTAATCCGTTTTTTCCAGACAATGTTTCTTGCATATAAGCTTCAACTCCTGCATAACCTATTTTATCTCTGGATGCATCAAATCCTTGATCTTCATAATAGTCTTTGACTGACTCTGTGATTGGACCCATATATCCAATTATGTGGGAAGTTAGTGGTCCGGTAGGATAATCACGGATTGGTGTGATCTGTATGTCTACACCAGGCAGATTTCTAATTTCTTCACTTAATGATAACGCTACTTGTCTTGAAACATTTGGAGCTACTACTACAGATTCATAGGGTGCAATTGATTCTTGCAAGAATACTACTTCTTTTATACCAGGTGGTGGTCCATCTTCACCAATTCTATTGTTACTTGCATTTCCTGCATCAAGTGGAGGTGTACTAATAGGTACTCCCGTTATTGATGCTATTCTTTGATAAATTTCTGTTAATCTCAAATCATCATCAGGTAGTGATGCGGGAGTAATAATGACATCATACGATGGTATGTTGTGAGCAAGTATAATACCATTTCTATCATAAATTACGCCTCTTGCTGATGGTACCGTTGC
>DBHI01000126.1:0-222 GCA_002296125.1 Anaerolineales bacterium UBA832
GGAAGAAATCTCTACTGAAGCGGGTATCTTCGCTATATTTTCCATGTAATATTTACCAAGAAGCCCTGCATGATAAGCAGTACCACAGCCCAAAAATAAAATTCTTTTTACGTCTTTATCTGGACTTATACCCCCAAGAACAACACGAGAAAAATCTTTATCAAATCTACCCCTAGTTGTATTCCTTATTGAATCTCCTTGTTCAAAAATTTCTTTTTCTAA
>DBHI01000126.1:526-15975 GCA_002296125.1 Anaerolineales bacterium UBA832
TGTTCAAAAATTTCTTTTTCTAAATAAGAATTAAAATTTCCCAAATCATTTTTTTGATTTCTTATTTTAACTCTCTTTGTTTGCATCCACTGATTTAACTTGCGCCCATCTAGGTCATGTAAAACGAATCCATCTTGTGATATTGAAACTATATTACCGTCATCCAAATATGAAACTTTTTCTATATGCGGTGGCAAAGCATTTAAATCGCTAGATAAATAATATTCACCTTTGCCTACGCCCACGATTAAAGGGGAACTCCTTCTTGCCGCATATATTTTATTTGGCTCATCTTTAAAAATTATAGCTAAACCATAAGTGCCTTCAACTTGATTCAATGAAATTTTAATTGCATCAATCGGAGAAGAACTCTGTTGTAGGTTGTGCGCAATAAGATTTGCTAAAACTTCAGTGTCAGTCTGGCTGTAACTATCAAAATTTAAATCTTCTTTTATTTGGTCTGCGTTTTCTATTATACCGTTGTGAACTAAATAAACTTTTTTATCTGAGCTAGAATGAGGATGGGCATTATCTAGGGATACCTCTCCGTGTGTAGCCCAACGTGTGTGACCTATTGCACAACGGCTTAATGCTTCTGGAAAATCTGAAATTTCACTCGGCGCACCCAAATGATGCCAATGTGAAATAGTATTATCTTTATTAAATGCTGCTACTCCGCAAGAGTCATACCCTCTATATTCTAGGCTTTTAAGCCCAGAGTAGGCGGTGTTAATAGCATTATCTTCTTTACCTACGTATCCTATTATTCCACACATTTTTCATGCCCTCCCATATCATTATAAATATTCCTAGTATAAAATAAAATATATATGCGAATATTCTCATGAAAATTGGTACTCCGAGTGGGCATCGAACCCACAACCTTGCGCTTATAAGGCACATGCTCTAACCCCTTGAGCTACCGGAGCTAAAGCTTTTAATTATTTTTTATTATATTTTTTAGATTAAACTTCTTTATCAATTTAGATACGCCAATTATTTCAATACCAACCTGAGTATTTACCTCATCTGTATCTATTGATATCATGTTTCTCTCTTTGTCTGTGTAAACTAAAACTGCACCCACTTTACCTTGGGGCGGGGCTACATAAATATACATTGAGTCACAACTTTCGTCATAACTAATTCTATTGTCAAAATCGTATTCTTTATACTTCCCGTAACCCTCTGGAAATTTAGCTTTCATTAATTATTCTGGTAGGGAAGGCGGGACTTGAACCCGCACGGGCTGAGCCCACGTGATCCTAAATCACGCTCGTCTGCCAATTCCGACACTTCCCCGAACGCGCGCAATTATAGCATGAGCATATAAAATACTATATTAGATTGTAAACTATACTTCACAAATATGTTAGTCATATTTATTAGAAATAGTTAAGAATTTGAAGACAAATATTGAATTGCATAGTTAAGTTGGTTGTCATCATTTAAAGAACCATTTTCATATGTATTTTGTACTAAAAAGTCAGGAGCTACCCCTGTTCCATCAATTGATCTGCCTAATGGGCTTTTCCATCTAGCAAAGGTGATACGTACGGAACCTTTGTCATTTGATAGATTTACCCATGTTTGTACTGTACCTTTCCCATAAGTATTTTCACCTACTAGTGAACCTCTATTATAGTCTTTTACTGCGCTTGCTACAATTTCAGAAGCACTAGCACTTCCTCTATTTACTAGTAGAACTAGTGGTATGTTAGTTGCTATGCCATCACTGTCTGATTTATATTCTTTTGTACTGCCATTTCCAAATTCTTCTATCATTATTGTCCTGTCATTAATAAATTCCGATGTTACAGCAATGCCTGCATCTAAGAATCCACCTGGATTGTTACGAAGATCAAGAATTAGACCAGTTGCGTTTTCTAAAGATAGAGAATTAAGTTGGTCTCGCAATTCTTTTTTTGTTTTTTCTCCAAAACGATTTATTTTGACATATACAATTTGGTTGTCAATTTGTCTGCTTTCTACTGATGAAACAGAAAAATTGTACCTTACAATATTCAATGTGATTTGATCAGGAATGTTTTCTCGTTGTATTGTAATTGTTACTGTTGTTCCGGCTGGTCCTCGTACTTTGCTTATTACTTCGAATCCTGCAATGCCAGTCATGTCATTTCCATCAACAGATATTATGATATCTCCAGGTAATAAACCTGCTTTTTCTGCTGGTGATCCTGGTAGTGGGGAAATTACACGTAGATAATCTCCACTTGTATCTACTTCTGCACCTATACCTTCTACTTCTCCACGCATGGTTTCACTCATCATGTTTTGTTCAATAGGTGTCATGTAATTTGTATTTTTGTCTCCAGTTGCTTTGAGCATTCCTCTAATAGCACCTTGAACTAATTTAGTTGTGTCTAATGGCTGATCTACAAAATTTTCTTGTAGAAGTTCAAAAGATTCCCAGAAAGGTTCGAATTCAATCTTGAGTTCTTTAGGTGTATTTGCTGCTTTCTGATTTATTTCAATTTCATTAGCATTGTTGAAAAATTTGTAAATTTGAAATCGGTTAGGGTACACATCGTAATAATAAGCTCCACTAATAAAGCCGCCTGCAAAAATACTTATCATTACAAATAGTACTGTCGATGTTATGATTAAGTTACGGGTAGAATATAGCTTCATTTGACTAATTTATCTCCATTATTATAGTCTTTGATAAATGACAATATCAATTGATATATACTTTATAAACAAAATTGCGTATACCTAAGAGATATTCTTTTTGTCCATCATTGATGTCCGAAGTAATGTTGATTTTTGTAATCAATTTGTGTTCCCCTCTAGGCCAATCAACTAAATTAGCAAGTTGATAAAAGCAATGTTCTTCATTGGATGATCCATTAGTTTGATAGAAATTGTCTTTAGTTACTTTTATTTCATTTAAATAATAATCAATTGTGATATTGTTCCAGTTTTGCTGAGCTATTTGCTTATTTTTAGCACACCAAGCATACCACCATATGGTGCTGGTACTTTTTGTTCCTTCAATTGTGTAGGAACGTGTTTGACCAGGTTCTGGAAGGGCCAGGTTTAGATCTTCATTCGCAAGTTCTTCTAAGATTGGTGTATTATTTTGTGCTGCTTGCAGAGTTTTTTGGGGTTCTAGTATTGTTGGGGGTCCTGATGGAATGACATTAGCTACTATCGATGTATTAAGAAATGTTATTGCTTCTTTTAGTATAGAATCTTCATGCTTAAGTACAGTTTCTGTTGTTATTGGGATTATGTTATCAGGTATTACTCCAGTACCTTCGATGATGATATTGCCTTCCATATCTTTATCCATACCAGTTGGTATTTGAAATGATATGTTGTTAGGTAGTTTGTATTGACCTCGACCAACTTCGCCCATTATTCCATTAGTGGGATTATGTCCAAATGTTGTAGTTTGCGGTAAGTTACTAAGTACCCATGCAACATTTTCGCATGCACTTGCACATGCTGGACCTATTAGTACAGCTATACGATTTGAATATGATAGATCAGGATCTGGCTCTATGGTGTCTGGTGGTCCATGTGAGTCAAAATTGTTTAGTTGGTCACTATAATAATAACCTTTTATTAGTTCTAAACTGTCTTTCACAAAATATGAGGCTAATCTAGTTCCCATTGGTGATCCACCAAGATTTTGACGCAAATCAACGATGATTCCTTTTGTGTTTTCCTGTATGAATAATGTAATTGCGCGTCTGAATAGCCTTAAAGTTAGATTGAGATCGTCTGAAAGTGACCATATCTTTATATATCCAATATTGTCATCTAGGATCTTGTATTCTATAGGTGGTGCCTGGCGATTCAGATCTGCATATAATGAAGTTTCTGTCAGACTTTTAATTTCACTGATTAATGTAAGAAGATCTTCTTTCTGCTCTCCATTGTTGTTTATCCAGGAAATTTTTACTGATTTGCCCATTCTACCTCTTGTGACAAATCGATATTGTTCTTTACGTAATACGTGATCGGTAGAAAATGGTCCAGTAGGAGGGATGATGTTTTTGGATAACTCTTTAATTGGACTATTATTGTAGCTAATAATTATGTTTCCCTCTTTAATTCCAGATTTTGATGCTGGTCCAGACGGATTTACATAGCTAGCAATTACTTCACCGTTACTGAGTTCCGTTAATCCCAGGCCTATACCTCCTCCAAATTCTCGTTGAAATTCACCATCATCATTTCCCGTAATGCCTATGTGTCCATCTGGGATACTCATACTAAATTGTTTCAATGCAACATACCAAGCTGTAGGATCATTGTTTATTTGGGCGTTGCGTATTATTGGTTCAAACTTATCATATAATTTGTTCCAATCTATTTGTTTTAGGGTAGTAAATGGATATTCTTTGGACGCTTTTATCCATAATTGATTAAAGGCTTCTGAATAACTATAATCGGAAAGATCATTAACTGATACGTCACCTTCATACAGATCCATTTTACTAGTGATTTCTTTTGTGAATGAGAAAGGAGTAGTATCTAAATTTACAATAGTATAACCGGCTTCTATTTTTATTATCGGATCATCTTCTGTAAATAGAAGATTGTCGTCTCCAAAATCTTTTGAAAAATACTGGTTTTCATCAGGTGACCACACAATCAATTTACCTCCAATGATTTCATCACGATTTTCGCTATCTATTCTCGCTGAAGTCCATACTGTTGACCAGCCATGAAATTCATTCTTGTTCAAAAAAGTGTCACCGATTGTATTTGCTTGTACTGCAATTGCATATATTTTTACTCCAGCATTGTCTTTATTTTTTTCTAGTAAGACATATTCTCCAGGAGCAACAGAAGGTAGATGTAAAACATAATTCCAAGTATTATTTTCAATATAAGTTAATGGTCCAATAATTTGGTCTTCGCGTGCAATAACAAAATTGAAGTTACGATTGACAAATCCTGCTTGATTTTCTAGAAGTACAAATGGCTCTACTAGGTAATTATCAAATAATGGAAATGTGATTTCAGCACTACCTATTACAGTTGCTGGTTCAGAACTTTCTGCTGTTTTTGTGACGATAGTATTTGACGGTGTGGTTTGAAGTATTGTATCTGTAGCAGTGATGGGAAATTTTGTAATATTGTTATTAGATTCTGTGACATTAATGTTAGTATTATTTTGATAGTTTTCTGATTGGTTCTCATTAGTTATAGGTGTACAACTCATAACAATACATGTTCCAATTATTATGCATTTTTTTATAAGTAGTGTACATATTGTTTTTGATTTAGACTCAGTCATCTTGACCCCATACTTTTATGGTATTGCTATTTGGAAGAGGTATATTGCGACCATAAATTAAGTGCCAAATACTAAACAAGACAAGTCCGCTAAATATTCCAATTTCGGTATTTCCTAATGCAGAAAGTTGCATATTCCATTTTGACATTCTGTATATTCCTGCACAAAATGGTATTAAGAGAAAAACAAGGGAAATCCATCTAGCTTTTTTCTCTATTCTAAAATACATAAATAGTATAGAAAAAGTCGCTACTGCAATAAGAAGTATTATGTCCCATCTTAGATCATTTAATAAATTTGTGTTCATATATTATTGATTATACCGCGCTAATTAGTAAGTTATCATGATTTCTTGTGTCTTTTCAATATGAAAATGATACAATGGTCTTGTGCCTATTAAAATACTTGAATCATCAGTGATATCGAAAATAGCTGCCGGGGAAGTTGTGGAACGTCCAGCGTCAGTAGTAAAGGAATTATTGGAAAATTCTCTTGATGCCAACTCTAAAAATATAACTGTTGAAATTCAAGGTAGTGGATTGAATCTAATTAGGATTTCTGATGATGGTGATGGTATCCCCTCTGGCGAAGTTGAATTAGCCTTTGTTAGGCATGCTACATCTAAATTGAGTGTAGCACATGATTTGGATAGTATTAAAACTTTGGGTTTTCGTGGTGAAGCACTTGCTTCAATTGCTGCAGTGAGCATAGTACGTATCAGTAGTAGATATAAGCACGAAAATGAAGGAACGAGTTTGCATTTGGTAGCAGGTAATTTAAGAAATCGTAGGATAATTGGAATACCTGTTGGTACTGTGATCGAAATTGAAGATTTATTTCATAATGCTCGTCCTAGGCTTAAATTCTTAAAGTCAGCTTCAACTGAAAAAGGATTAATTAAGAGGTTAGTCACCAAATATGCCATGGCTTATGCTGATGTCAGATTTTCTTTTATTAGTGAAGGTAGAATGAGATTTCAAACAGATGGTAAAGGTAAAGTTTTAGATGTAGTTAATTCAATCTATGGTGTTGATGTAGGTTCTAAGATGTTAGAAATTGGGCCATATGAGAGAGATGATGTTACGGTCAATGGATTAATTAGCAAGCCTGATCTCAGTAGATCTAATCGTCAGGATATTACTTTGATAATCAATGGTAGAAATGTGATCGATTCTCAACTTAATGTAGCTATTATGCGAGCTTATCATACAATGTTGATGAGAAAGAAATTTCCAATAGCATTTATTTCTATTAGTGTGACAAATTCAGAAGTTGATGTTAATGTTCATCCAACTAAATCGGAGGTTAGATTTGTGGAGAAGACCAAAATTTTTCGATCTATTGAGGGTGCTGTACGTCAAACTTTGTTGGGTAATGTTTCATCAACTGGTCTATTACAATTTGATAATGCAGTGAAACCTCAGGATAAATATTTTCATAAACTTAATCTTTCTGATAAAGAGACTGTTAATAAATCTAATAATTTGAGCGAACAGTATATTGAAAAAATGGTGGATATGGGTATGCCAGTTTTACGAAGTATTGGTCAAGTAAGTAATGCATACCTAATTGCAGAAGGTCCTGATGGTTTGCATGTGATTGATCAGCATGCGGCTCATGAACGCATTCTTTATGAAAAATATGTGAGTGAATATAAAGTTGGGCGTGTGCAATCTCAGATGTTGTTAGAGTCTGAAATTATACATACGATTTCTGAAGATACCGAAACATTAAGGGGTATTCTTGATAAGTTACATAATTTAGGTTTTGATATTGAATATTTTGGTAATGATAGGTTTATCATAAGAGCTGTTCCTCATTTGATTGATAAATTAGATTTTAAACAGGTTATCAGTAGTATTTTAGATAAGGGTGCTGATGATGTGTATGGTATTCCTGAGTGGACTGAAGATAAATTAATTAAGAAAGTTTGTAGATTAATTGCAGTGCGGGCTGGGAAAACTTTGTCATGTGATGAGCAGATGGCTTTACTTAGAGATTTAGAGAAATGTGAAAATCCATCTACATGTCCACATGGTAGACCAACTATTATTCACTATAGTTTTGCATCAATGAGAAATCAATTTGGACGTACAGGAAGTTAAGACATGTTGGCTATTTGGTTAGAGAATAATGAAGTAAGTTTGCGAGATAATGTATTAATGCCTAAATTGCTAGACGATGAAGTTTTGATTCGCATACTAAGAGCCGGTATATGTAATACAGATATCAGTCTAATTAATGGGTATTATCCTTTTACAGGTGTGATTGGCCATGAGTTTGTGGGTGTTGTTGATTCTGGACCTAATGAATGGATTGGGAAAACAGTCGTATCGGAAATTAATGTTGGTTGTGGTATATGTCCATATTGCATCAATTTTGATAATAGACATTGTGAAAATCGAACTACTATTGGTATAAAAAACAGGAATGGTGCATTTGCTGAATATTTGTCAGCACCATTATCAAATCTATATATTGTTCCGGAAAGTTTGTCGCTCGATCAAGCTACTTTTGTAGAACCATTAGCTGCTGCGCTTCAGATACAGTCTCAAATTAGCATAGAATCAGGGGTCTCTGTTATGGTACTAGGTGCTGGCAAATTGGGTCAATTGATAGCTAGATCATTATCTCTAACTAATTGTGACTTGCATGTATTTGATCGCAATCCGGACAAATTGGAACTACTGAGTAATAACAATATTGATACTAGTAGTTCAGACTGTATTCCGAAAAAGTTTTTCGATATTGCCATTGAATGTACTGGTAGCTCTGATGGATTTAATTTGGCATATCAATCTTTAAGGCCAAAAGGAAAATTGGTTATGAAGAGTACATATCCTGGTAATTTGGATTTAGATATATCTCAGGTGGTAGTAGATGAAATTACTCTTATAGGATCTCGTTGTGGACCATTTGATTTAGCTATAGAAATGTTGAATAATGGATCCATACAAATTGAGGATTTAATTGATTGCAAGTATTCTTTAAATGATGGACTGTTAGCTATAAAACAGGCTAAGAAGTCTGGTATGTTAAAGGTCCTATTAGAAATGTAGTTTGTCATCCATCTAATGTTTTTACATTTAAAAATCGAACTTCATAAAATCAAAGGCCAGTTTGACAGGTCCATCAAATGTTTTTTGTGCCATATATTTAAGTTGTGATTTGTCATTATTGTGTATATTGTAATGAATTAACAAGAGGGCTTTTGCTTTCGCTTTATTAGCTACTTTACCTGCTTGATATGCACTGCTATGTCCAGTGGATTTGCCAGTAGCTTCATGAATGAGAATATCTACTTTATTGACTAAGTTTTGTATGGAATCACATGGTTCAGTATCAGAAGAATAAGCAATGGTTTTACCATTTTTTTTGTTATTTCTAATTCTTAATCCAATTACGGGAACCATGTGATTCCCAGGTGAGGAGTGAATTAGAAAATCGTCATTATTAATGATTGTGTTTTTTTTATCAGTAGTAATGTAATTAAACTCTATTGGAAAAAAATTAGGCCAGGAATTCCAGTCATATGCTTGCATAAGCTTATTAAGATTATTTAGACAATGTGTTAATCCATGTATTCGCAGACATTTGGTTCTTCCTAATAACCACATGTTCATCAGCATTAACGGTGCACCACTGACATGATCTGGATGGAAGTGAGTTAGTATCAGGTCAGTTATTGAGTCATATGAAATATTTGCTTCTTCAAGCCTTACAGTTGGATTTGAGCCACAGTCAATAAGCACACCTGTTTTGTCACCATGAATTGCTAGGTGAGTTACTTCATTGTTTGAGTCTGGTATCGCATATGAACATCCCAGTATGGTGACTTTTGCCATGATGTTTTGTTTGTGTCTTTCAGTAATTATTGCCTTTATTTTACAAGTATACGATTAATTTGTTTACAATCAATAATGAGATCAGCCAAATATATTATGTTTGAAAACTTCCCTTATTTCTCAAAATGTTATAATGACTTTTATAAAGTATGTTTGTAATACACAAATCCTAATTAGAACAGTCGTTCAATTTTTGTAATTTGAATCTAAATGTGTGATCAATGAATTATTTATCACAATTTTATTTACCGGCATGGTGGCCAGGAACATTGGTAGTATTCGTTGGATTAGTGGCTATACTATATAGTTTGTATCGTAGACGATCTTTGTTAGTAAATGTTTATTTAGGTAATACAAGGATTTTTCTTTTGATGTTTGTTTTGTCTATGGTTGTTCCACTAATTCCTAGTTTGTCTATTGTTTCTATTTATAAGTTTCTTGATTTGGGTGTATCGTCTTTGATAGATATTACCCCCTTTGCATATGTGCCTATAATAATAGCATCTGGATGGTGGGGTTCCGCGAGTGCGGTATTGTTAGCTTTATCAACTAGTATAGTATATGTTTGGTCAACTGGATTGCATCTTTTTACTATATTAGAGTGGTGTCTTGTTGCAGTTATAGTAACTTTTTTGTTGCGTCAGGATTATATAGGTAGGTTACCAAAATTTGCAAGAAACCCTATTGTTGCATCCTCATTTGCATCTCTTGTGGTGTGGCCCGTACAACTTGCATCTCTAATATTGGATAGGGGTCCAACAGGTTTGTTGCAATTAGATTTGTTGGCTTCTATATGGTCTGCTGGTGCTCTTCCACTTCTTATGAATCTTTTGGTTTCTGGTTTCTGTGCAGAAATTGTAAAAAGGTTGAATAGTCGCATGTGGTTTAATCGTAGTGCTCGCAGAATACCACCATATGCAATAAATTTAAACAGGAGAATGTTGTTTGCTTTATTACCGGTTGCAATTGTTGGAATTGGGATACTTTTTTGGGCAAATACACAAATAGCTTTAAATTCTGCAAAAAAATTGGTTGTTGATCAGATGACTCGTGATGCAGAAAATGCAGCTGATGTCGTACCGTTTTTTATTAGAACTGGTGAAAGGTTAATGTTAGATTTGGCTGATGATGATATTTTATATGATGGTAATAATCAAAACATTACTCAGTACTTGTTGCAGGGTATAGGTACCATACCATATTTTGGACAACTAATTTATTTTGATTCATATGGCAGGGCTATTGCAGGATATCCACAAAATAGTGTTGAAAGCGTTAATTTGTCTACTGATGAGATTAGTGCAGTTCAAAATGTATTGCAGGATCTGATTTCTAGACATGAAATTGTATATCCCAACGAGAAGGATTCTCCAGTTTTAATATCATTTGTGACACCAGTGTATGATGAAGATACAGGTTTGTTATATGGTGCTCTATTAGGTAGAGCAAATATAGTTAGTAGCCCTTTGATGATTCCAGCTATGAGGAGTTTGCAAGGTGTGTTAGTTGGCTCTGGAATCGGTTTTATTGTTGACCATCAAGATCGTATTATTTATCATCCTGATCCAGATATGGTGAAAACATTGTGGAAACCAGACTTAAATGCTGAATCGATCGAAAATCCAAAATCTAATGGTGTTACTTATCGTGACCGTAATAAAGAAGGACTAACTAGATTTACATTTTATTTACCCGTTGAAGAATATCCTTGGAAAATTATAATTGTTGTTCCTCTATCCGCAGTGCTTGTTCAGGCAACTGAAATTTCATTTCCTTTAACTTTATTGTTGTTAGTATTTGGAGTAATAGGACTTGTTGTTTTGTTGGCAATTAGTAGGAGATTGACCTTACCATTAGGTTTATTGGCTTCTGCAAGTGAAAAAATATCAGAAGGAAATTTGTCGGAGTCGGTTGCTATAGAAGGACCTGATGAGGTAGGTAGATTAGGAGAAGCATTTGAACGAATGAGAATTCGTGTGCGCTCGCAAGTAGATGAATTAAGTATGTTGTTAGATGTATCGCGATCGGTTTCTGGTAGTTTGCAACTTGAAGAGTGTCTCCCTCCTATGCTGTCCGGTGCTTTAAAAGTAACCGATGCAGTAGGTGCTCGTTTGATTTTGAAAGGATTTGATCAGAGAAATGCAAAAAAAGAGGTGTTTTCTGCTGGATTTAATAATGTTGATATGCATATACTTGACGACAATATTTTTGAATTAGTTGAATCTGAAGGGCAAATGATTGTTCTAGAAAATGTTGCTCGTGCTCGTGCAGTTTTAGATCTCTATTCTAATAACATATCTCTGCAAGCTATTATAGCTGTTCCAGTTCAACATGAATCCACTTTCATTGGTGTATTATGGTTAGGGTATGAAAATTCACATATTTTTTCGCGTTCTGAATCAGATTTACTTATCACACTTGCAGGACAGGCAGCAGTTGCTATAGCTAATGCAAAATTATTTGAAGCTAGTGAAGGAGGTAGACAGCAATTAGATGCTATTCTTACTGCAACACCAGATGCAATTATAGTGACTGATCCTAGGTTACGTCTAGTAATGGCTAATCCTGCAGCAAAAGATATTTTTGATTTACAAGATAAAAGCGTTATTGGAAGGAGGATCAATGAAATTATCCATCAACCACAACTAGCTGTGGCTTTAAGATCAAGTGATGAGCATACATCTTCTCATGAAATCAATCTGCCAGATGGTCGAACTTTTAGTGGATCAACAACTTCAATCTTGCGAAAGGATGGATCAGTAATAGCTCTTTTAGCAGTATTACGTGACGTAACTGAATTTAAAGAGTTGGATCAGCAGAAGACAGATGCTATCGAAGCAGTAAGTAATGATTTGAAGGCTCCTTTAGCTCAAATGCAGGGCTATTCTACAATGTTACCAATGGTTGGGAAACTTAATGAGAGGCAGACAGAATTTGCTGAAAAAATATCAGATGGCGTAGAGCATATGAGCACCCTAATTGAGGATGTTCTTGATTTGCATAGGATTGAATCAATGGTTAGTTCTAATATGGAAGATTTAGATATCGGTGTTGTTCTACAGGAGCAAGTTGATCAAATGAAATCCCAAGCAATTACGCGAGGAATACAGTTAGTTTATTCTGTTGGAGTTGGGTTAGATAAGATTTCAGGAGACAAAACTATGCTGAGCCGTGCTGTTCGTCATCTTTTGGACAACGCTATTAGATGCTCTGCAAATGGTGATGATATACAAATTAATGTACAAATAGTCAAGAATAATATTGAGGTTGCAGTTATTGATAATGGCATTGGAATATCACGTGCAGATCAAGATAGACTATTTCAAAAGTTTTATAGAGTTCAGGGACAACAAGTTACTGAATCATTAGGCAGTGGATTGGGTTTATCTCTGGTGAAATCGATTATAGAGTTACATGGAGGTCATGTATGGTTGGAAAGTCAATTGGGTGTCGGCAGTACGTTTTTCTTTAGTATACCTATTAAAAGAGATTAGCAGATAGTTAGAAGTATTGTGCTATTATTAAACAAATTCGCGATTTTTTCTTTACATTTACAATAATCATTTGGTATGGTAGACTTTTTACCTACGAGTTTATGTTATTAATCTCGTTTTCCGCTCCAATTAGTTGTTTGCTTAAATGATGAAAGGGGCTTTATTCGAGGAAAGAGGTGATTAAATTGAGAAATTATGAAATTGCGGTGATTATTAAATCCGAACTTAATGACGAACAACGTTCTAGTCTGAAGGATGTGATTCAAGATTGGGTTGTGTCATCTGGCGGTGAAGTTGTATTGTTGGATGAAATTGGTAAACGTAAGTTGGCTTATCCTATTGAAAAACAACGAGAAGGATATTATGTGTTTTGGTATGTTAAAATGTCAACAGCGGGCCCTGCAGAAGTTGAACGACAACTGTCTATTCATGAAGATATATTAAGATACATGATCATTAGATCTGAATCTCCTGTGAGTGTATCTTCATCTCAAGAGAATGATTCAGATACTGATGTTTCTGAGTCTGATAGTCCAGAAGATTCAGATTCAAGTGATCAGCCTGACATAGAGAAGATAGTTGATGAGCTTATGGAAAAAGAGGAGAAAGAGGAGATGGAGGGGTCTAAATAATGGCATACTATAAAAGACGAAATCAATCTTTTCGAAAAAAGAACGTTGTATGTCAATTTTGTGTTAATAAAGTCTATAATATTGATTACAAGAATTTGGAAGTTTTGGTTCGTCAAATTGGTCCAGACGGTAAAATTAATCCTCGACGTAGAACAGGTACATGTGCTCGCCATCAGCGTATGGTTGCAGTTGCAATTAAGCGTGCACGTCATATGGCTATGTTAGCTTTTGATAGAGGCACTTGGCTTTAATGTTTTTACTTATGTTTTGCAAACATTAAATGGGTAAATGATGGTTCGAAGAACTAAACAGTCGTCTAACTCCAAAAATATAAACAAGTTTGAGAAAGACAAAATATATAAAAGATGGTTATTAGGTGCTACTGCATTAGTAGTAGTTATTCTATTTGGTTTGCTTGGGTATGGTCTGTTAGACAAATATTGGATTATACCTGGCAGATCTGTTGCTGAAGTTGATGGTTATGAGATATCTTTCCAGACTGTCGATCAACATACACGTTATCGACGCATGCAGATGCTTGATCAATATATCGCATATTTGGATGCTATGAAATATGCAGGTGAGCAGCGCAATCAAGTACAGGATATTTTAGATCAAATTGAAAATGAGTTAGATGATCCCGTACAACATATGAGACAAGTTATCAATGAACTAATCAATACAGAATTAGTAATTAATGAGGCTCTTTCAAGAAATATCAGTGTTGATGATGGTGAAGTTGACAGTGCAATCAGGTTGTTTCTTGGATTTGTTGTTGATCAGGATAATGATAATAATGAATATGAAGAAGCCTATAGATTATATTTTGAAAATATGAATTTATATACAGATATGGATGAAGATTCATTTAGGAAATTGTTTAGGAACAGATTGTTTGCTGAAAAATTGCAAGAAAATTTAGGCGAAGAAGAAGAGTTTGGTGATGAAGAACAAGTGTCAGTTAAGCATATTTTGTTTTCTCTGGACAACTTGGATCAGGCAAATGATGTGTTTGAGCGTGTAAATAATGGTGAAGATTTTGAAGCACTAGCTGTTGAATTTTCTGATGATGAGTCTAATGCTGCTATAGGCGGTGATTTAGGTTGGGTTGCTAGAGGTGAAATGGTAAATAGTTTTGAGCAAGTAGTTTTTGGAGAAGAAGAGACAGGTATTGTACCTGAATTGGTAGCTACTCAATACGGTTTGCATATTGTGAAGATAGTGGCAAAAGAAGTAAGACCATTAGCAGAAAATGTTGTGAACCAACGCAAATTAATGATTTTCAATAATTGGTTGACTGAAACTAAAAATAATAGTGCAATTGAGATTTTTGACTGGTGGGAGTCTGCTGCACCAAACAAACCTGATTTGCAGGATATGTATTCTAGAATACAACAATCTGAATGAAATTATTAAATTAACAATTTGAGTGTTATTAATTTGTGATTAGTTAAACTTCATCTGGTCTGAGACTTATTACTTGGCTTGTACTGTCACTACCCATGCTAATTCCAAAGACAGTATCTGCTACTTCTACAGTATGTCTATTATGGGTAATCAGTATGAATTGTGTGTTTGTACTTATTTCTCTTAGAATTGATCTAAATCTACCTACATTACTTTCATCTAGCATTGCATCTACTTCATCTAACACAGCAAAAGGTGTAGGGCTTACTCTAAGAAGCGCAAATACTAAGGCACATGCTGTTAATGCTCTTTCACCTCCTGAAAGAGAAGCCAAGCCTTGTTTTCGTCTTCCTGGAAGTTGTACATTAATTTCTACACCAGTACTATTTAGATCTTCATCTTCTTCTAATTCAAGTTTTCCGTTTCCACCATTAAACAGTCTTTTGAACATAGATGTAAATTCAATAGCTACTGCTTCAAACGTATTCTTAAACTCTTTCATCATTAATTTATCTAGTTCTGTAATAATTTGTTTTAGTTGTTGAGATGCTGATTCAAGATCTTCAATTTGTTCTGATAAATTAGTATGACGTTGTTTAACTTCTTCATATTCTTGTAATGCATCAGGATTAAATCCTCCAATTCTACGAATTCGTATTCGTAGTTGGTTGATTGTATCTTCAATGTTTTCTGGTAATTCTGACACATAGTTCAGATGCTCTACTATTTTTGTAAAAGGTAGTGGGGTCGATCCAGTTATATTATCTGCAAATTCGATAGAAGCTAAACCTAGATC
>DBHI01000126.1:16359-21903 GCA_002296125.1 Anaerolineales bacterium UBA832
GATTGTGCGTGTCGATGTTCCATGTTACCAATGTTTGTTCTGAATTGATTGTCAGGATCATCTAGAGACATCATTTTCACTTCAAGGGTATGAATGTTTTCTTCTGCTGGTTTGATTAAGTTTCCTAAGTTAGAAATTTTATCTTGGTATATTTTTTGTTTATTTTGAATGTGTAAAATTCTAGTCTTGATATCTGTAATCTGATTGTTTGATATCTGAATTCTATCTGTTAGATTTTTTGCTTTTATTTGTTCCTGTTGATATGTATTATCAAGCTCTTCATGTCTTGTTTCAGAATCTTTCAATGCTCGATCAGCTAATGCAAGATTAGTCTGAGAAGTGTTAACAATTTCTGCAAATTCATTGGTTTCATTAGATTGACTAATTTGGTGTAATTCCTGAGTTGTTTGCTCGTATTGTAAGTATTTGTTTTTTAATAATTTCATTCTTTCAGAGCATTCTTTCATTTCGTGAGATGTTTTGTTTATTCTTGTTTGGAGTGTTTCAATTAATTGAGACGTCCAATTGTGTGTGGATTCTGATCTTTCCATTTCTACTATCGCCGCATCTCTATTAGTAGCAATTGTTAATTCATGATCTTCTAGTTCATCAAGAGTATACTGACAATTGTCATACAATTTTCGTGTTTCTTTCAGTTTTGTGGCAGCACTAGTTTTTTTATTTTGTAGATCTTGGCATTTAGAATCTGCTGTAGCAATTTGTTGAGGTAAGTGACGGGTCTCTCTGGCTAATATCAGGCTATGTGATTCATTATGTTTTCCTATTACGATTGCACCGTTGCTATAATATATTTCCCCTTCAAGTGTAATAGCTAATGTGCCTATTGGTAACTTGGCTGCTACATTTTTTGCGGCTTTGCTATTTTCGCAAATTGCTTTGTTGGAGAGGAACAAATCTTTTGCATCATTATATTGTTTGTCGCATTCAACTAAATTATTTGCCCACCCTATGAATCCATCAATTTTAATATCTGAATATTCTGGAGATTGTTTAATTATATTTAGTGGGATTACGGTGGCTTGACCGCCATGTTTATTGAGTAATTTTTTGGCAATGTGAATTTCTGATTCGTCATTTGTAACGATAGCTTGTATTTTTGTATTCAATGCAGCTGATATAGCTGTTTCAAAATTTTGTTCGGTCGTGATTAGTTCTGCTAGTGTACCAAGATGGTTTTTGATTGAACCATTTGTTTTTGCGTTTTTAAGAATAGAATGTCCGGAAGATGTACTTTCTTGGTTATCAAATTGTTGTGATAAAACTAGTAGTTTGTTATTTAGTCGTTCATATTCATCAATCGCTTCTGATAGTTCGTCATTTGTCATCTCTAAGGTAGTACGGTTCTTGTGCAAAGTTTTTGACAATTCATTCCTTTCATTTCTGGCAAACTCCGTTTTTTCTTGGGCTTTCAGATATTCATCATTGTACAATTTGACTTGTTTTTTTAGTTCTGCTAGCTGTTTGATTATGTTTGAATGTTCAGTTTTGGCATCAGCAATTTCTAATTGGAGTTGTTCGTTAGTATCGTTAAGGGCTTCATATTTTGCTTGCTGTGCAAATATGGTTTCTTGAATTTTTGTTTTCTCAATTAGTTCAGTAGCAGTTTTTTGTTTAATTATGTTCAGTTCATTTTTGTGTTGTTCAGCTTTAATTTTGGCATTATTAAATTGTTCTAGAGCTTTATCACGATCTTTTATGAGTTGTTTTTTTGTTACTTGCATCTCATTCAGTTTTAAAGCATGAGTTTCTATTACATTGTGTGTTTCAGTTAATTCATGTGTAATTATTACAGATTGTTGTTGAATATTACGAGATCTTTCTTCTGATACTGCTATTTCACTAGTTAATGATTGAAACTCAGATTGTAATTGTGATGTTTCATTAAGCCAGCTTGTAATCTGTTCTCTTTCGGTTACTATTTTTTCTCTTTGTGCTGTTAGTTTTTCAGTTTGTTTTTCTTGTTCAGTCCAAAGATTAGTTAACTTTTCTTTCTGAACATCTAACTGTTCTTGTGCGGTATTATATGATTTTTGTGCGTGTTGCCAATGATACCCATACCATATTCGCAATAAATGGTTTAGATCCTTTTTTAATTGTTTGTATTCTTGTGCTTTGCCAGCCTGGCGATCTAAGGTTCTTAGTCTTGGTTTGATCTCTTGTAGAATATCAGAGATTCTTTCCATGTTGCGTTGGGTTTGGTCTAGTTTTCTTAGAGAATCTTCTCTTTTTTGTCTGTATACACCAATACCTGCAGCTTCCTCAAATAATTTTCTTCGTTCATCTGCTTTAATGGATAGGGCAGTATCGACCAATCCCTGTCCAATAACTGTATAGGTGCGTTGTGCAAGTCCTACTGTACCCAAAAGTTCTGCAACGTCTTTTAGACGTGTTTTTTGTCCGTTGAGTAAATATTCGTTTTGTCCATCTCTATAGGCTCGTCTAGTTAAACTTACTTCTGTAAAGTCGATTGGTAGCCATCCATCGGAATTGTCAAATACAATTGTTGCTGAAGCCATGCTAGCTTGTGCTCTTTCAGCAGAACCTGAAAAGATCATATCAGCTGTTTTACGTCCCCTTAAAAGAGAGAACGACTGTTCACCAAGTACCCAGCGTACCCCATCAGCTATATTGCTTTTACCTGATCCATTAGGACCAACAATGCAAGTAACATCGCCAAATTCAATGCTAGTATTATTAGCAAAAGTCTTGTAGCCTTGCATTTCTAAACGTGTTAATCGATGTATCATATCTTAATCATGGTATTATATAAGATATGGGTATGATATTGTAAAATTTATGAGTTGAATCTTAGATGTTTATAAAACTTGATTAACAAGTTTTAGTATTGCTTCACTATTGTTAACATTCAATGCATTCATTTTTTTGTTAATTCTTCGCATTAATCCTGTAAGTACATTGCCAGATCCAACTTCCACAAAATTCGTTACATTATTGGCGATTAGGTAATCTATTGTTTCTCGCCATCTTACAGGTGAAGTTAATTGTTGAACTAACTCATTACTAATTGTTTCATTTGAGTCAAGAATATTTAATTGAGCATTCCCAACTATTTTTGTTATCGGTTGATTAAAATTTATTTTGTTAATTGTGTTGCGATATTGTTCAGATACATCTTTCATTAACGGTGAGTGAGCTGCAATTGACACAGGCAAACGTATTGCTTTTCCAGGTGATTGTGTTTTTACTAATTCTATAGCTAATTTCAATGCATCGAGTTCTCCAGAAATTACGAGTTGTCCAGGACAGTTGTCATTAGCAATTTGAACATGTTTGCCAGATCCTATAGAGGCTTCTTCACAAATTTTTATTAATTGGGTGTTTTTAACATTTAGTATAGCTGCCATTCCACCTGGAAAATTAATTCCAGCTTCCTTCATTAATTTACCACGTTCACGTACCAAACGTAAACCTTGTGCGAAATTCATGGATTCCATTGATGCTAATGCAGTTATTTCTCCCAGTGAGTGTCCGGCAGCATACTCGGGAATAAAATTAGGTATTAGTGTTTTTAGTACGGCAATTGTAGCCATACTACATGTGTATAGTGCAGGTTGGGTATTATATGTATCGTCTAGATCCTTTTTGGGTCCATTCCAGCATAATGTGCTTAATTTGAATTTTAAAATATCATCAGCTTCTTCAAATATTCTTTGGGCTTCTTTATGCTGTAGAGCAATTTCTTGTCCCATACCAACTTGCTGTGAACCTTGTCCTGGGAATAATAAAGCTATATTAATTGATTTATTCATGTTCAAACAAAAAGACCGTACTTATGACGGTCTCAACAATTATTAGGACGTCTAAGAATTATTGTTCTATTTCTAATACAGATCTACCTCCGTAGTGCCCACAATGTTCACATATACAATGCGACAAATGTAATTCACCACAATTTGCGCAAACAGACAATTGTTTAGATTGAATTGAATCGTGAGCTCTCCTACGGTTTCTACGACCTTTGGAGTGTTTACGTTTTGGTAGTGGAGTCAAATCATTATCCTCAATCAATTTATTTAAATAAACTAGATAGATTATAAAGCTAGAATGAACACGCTGTCAAGCTGATTTGTTTGAGTTGGAGGGATTTTGATCGTCTTCGGAAGTGTCTTCGTGTTTTTGTAATATTTGAATTCCATTCCTTACTTGTTTGACTACGCTAAGTAGATGTCTTTCCATCAGTGTAAATTTGTTGATAACATATTTGTCTGCATCAGCATAAATTTTTGCAGCTTGTTTGTGCGAGTCTTCTATAATTTGTTTGGCACGTAGGTGTGCATCCTTAGTTATCTGATCTTTCTCTAAAATCATTTCACTTTCTGCCTTTGCTAATTGTTTGATTCTCTCAGCTTCTTCTTGAGCTTGGGCAATTTGGCGTTCCTTTTCTGTAGTGACTTTTTGTGCTTGTTTTACTACGTCAGGTACTGAGACTCGCATTTGATCGATAATATCAATTAATTTGTCTTCATCTAACATTATTTTATTAGAGAGTGGTAGTGCTCTAGACTCTCTTACTATATTTTCAAGTCTGTCAACAAGATGTAATATATCCATATGTTTTTGCTCCACAATGCTCTACAACAAGTGCAGATTATGTATTACTGTGTATTGTACACTCCTTCTACGTTTTTATACTAGTCAGTAAATTGTTTTTTCAGGGCATCTTGAACGAAATTTGGAACCATAGAGGAAACATCTCCTCCTAGCATTGCAATCTCTCTCACAGTAGTGGAACTCAGAAATGTATGTTTTTCACTAGTGATTAACGATACTGTATCTATATTGGGATTCATGCGTCTATTGGCAAGGGCCATTCTAAATTCATGTTCAAAATCAGAAAAAACTCTGAGTCCACGAATGATGAAATTGGCATCTACAGATTTACAAAAGTCAATTGTCAATCCTTGGTATTTTGTCACTGTAACATTTTCATCTTTTTCAAATGTTTTTTGTACCATTTGCAGTCTTTCTTCCTCAGAAAAAAGTATGTTTTTTTGTGGACGATCATATACTGCTACTATTACTTGATCAAATAATATAGAACCACGACGAACAATATCAATATGACCATAATGAATTGGATCAAATGTTCCTGGAAATACAGCTATTAGTGACATTATTATCTCCTTTCCCTATTGTTTACTTCAATATGTTTGGTGACTTCATCAGCTAGTAATGAGTTTTCAGTCATTCTAAGTTGAGGATCGTTTTCTAAGAGTCGTTCTGCTTCAGTTAATGTCAACTGGATTAAGTTCATATCGCTAAGTTTAGCAAGTTGAAAGGAAAATCCCGATTGACGTGTTCCTAAAAAATCTCCTGGTCCTCGCATTAATAAATCTTTTTCTGCGAGGACAAAACCATCATTAGTGGATTCCATAATTCTCAATCTTTCATTATCTGAGTTATCTGTATCAAATAATTGATTGTTAGTTTGTTCATTAACTAGTAAACAATAAGATTTTTGGTTACCTCGACCAACTCGTCCTCTTAATTGATGTAATTGTG
>DBHI01000046.1 GCA_002296125.1 Anaerolineales bacterium UBA832
CCGATCTTGAAACAATATTTGAATCCAATGATCTATTGATTGCTGCCGATGGCGGAGCAAACTATTTATCAGATTCTCAATTCACTCCTGATATTCTCATTGGTGATTTAGACTCAATAGACAAAAAAATCCTAGCTTCACTTATTTCCAAAGGAACTGAAATTCTATCCTATCCCACGCAAAAAGATAAAACCGACCTAGACTTAGCTATTCAACATGCAATCTCATATAAAGTAAAAAATATCATTATTTTGTCTGCACTTGGAAAACGATGGGATCATACTATTGCAAATATTATGCTAATAGGTTCAAAACAATATGCTTTAACTGATGTTGAAATCAATATAATAGATGATCAACAACAAATACACGTAATGAATGCAAAAAAAAATTATACCATTGAAGGAACTCCAGGAAATACAGTATCACTCATCCCAATTACAAAATCGGTAAAAGGAATCACTACCTCTGGACTAGAATATAAATTAACAAATGACACAATTTTCTTTGGAACTACTTTAGGCATTAGTAATTCTTTTATATCCCATAGCGCATCCATTACATTTGATAAAGGACAATTAATTTGTATAGTAATAAGGAAAACAATATGAACAATACTAGATCTAAATCCATTACGATTATCATCGTTGTAACAGTTATCATATTAACTGCATGCACCTCAACAAACATAGACACAACCAATCAAGATATATTAACTATTATGACCCATGATTCTTTCTCCATATCTGAGCAAGTACTGCTAAATTTTGAAAGCAAATATGACGTTCAGGTCAATATATTGACATCTGGTGATGCAGGAACAATGGTCAATTTAGCAATATTAAATAAAGAAAATCCTATAGCAGATCTGCTTTATGGAATAGATAACACTTTACTTTCTAGAGCAATAAATGAAGATTTATTTGAGAGCTACCAATCAGATAACTTATCATACGTATCTGACATGCATATTTTAGACGAAAATCACTATGTTACCCCAGTGAACTATGGGGACGTATGTATTAATTACGACAAATCCTACTTCAAAAATAATAATCTAAAGGTTCCTGAATCTCTAACTGACTTACTAAACCAAAAATATTCTAATCTATTGGTAACTCAAAATCCTGCATCTTCATCAACTGGATTGGCATTTCTATTAACAACTATAGGACATTTTGGGCAAGAAGAATATCTCAATTACTGGTCAAATCTCAAACAAAACGGTGTTAAGATAGTAGAAGATTGGGAATCCTCATACTATACCGAATTTAGTGGTAGCAGTGGCAATGGAAACTATCCTATGGTTGTATCGTATGCATCTAGTCCTCCGGCAGAAGTAATTTTCTCTGAAACACCAATTACTGAAGCTCCAACAAGCAGTATAGTAGCATCTGAAACTTGTTTTCGCCAAATAGAATTTATTGGCATAATTAAAGGAACAACCAATCGTAAACTATCAGAACATTGGATAGATTTTGTCTTAACTGAAACCTTTCAAGAAGATATTCCAATGCAAATGTTTATGTTTCCAGTAAACGGCTCAGCAAACTTACCTTCAGAATTCGTAAAACATGCACAACTAGCCAAAAAAACCTCTATAGTTGCACCAGAAGACATTGAACAAAATCGCGATCAATGGATAAAAGCATGGAGCGATCTAATGATAAACTAACTACAGTGCAAACATCAAAAATCAAAACGCAATTAGGATTAACGAATATACTGTGGACTGTACCATTAGTATTACTAATAATATTCTATTTCTACCCACTATTGGCAATACTAGAAAAAAGTCTCAGCAACATCAAAAGTGCACATGACATAGTAGAAATAATATCAAAGCCCTATGTGATTAAAACTTTGTGGTTTACCATATGGCAGGCAACTCTCTCAACCATCCTTACATTGATCGTAGGTCTGCCAGGAGCATACATTTTTTCGCATTATAATTTTTTTGGAAAACATCTTCTAAGAGTACTCACAACTATACCTTTTGTATTACCTACGGTAGTAGTTGCTGCAAGCTTTGAAGCTATTCTAGGAACCAATGGTCTTTTAAACACTTTGTTAATAAATTACTTAAATCTAGGGTTCTCTCCTATAGTATTGAAACATAATTTGTGGTCTATACTAATAGCACATGTTTTTTATAATACAACAATAATTTTGCGACTCGTAGGTGATCATTGGCAAACGATAGATCCGAAAATTACACAAGCATCTTACATGTTAGGTGCAAATAAATGGAAATCTTTTAGCAAAATTACTTTGCCAATTTTAACGCCATCCATAATCTCAGCCTCATTATTGACATTCATATTTAATTTTACTTCATTCGGAGTCATACTTATTTTAGGTGGACCAACATTTTCTACAATAGAAGTAGCAATTTACAGACAAACCATTAACTTTTTTGACTTAAATTTAGCTGCCATACTATCAATAATACAACTGTTCTGTACCCTCTTTTTAACTATTGTATATACACTGATATCATATCGATCTACAACAATGTTCAAGAAGAATAAACTCCCAATCGTTTCGAACAAAAAAGTAAACTGGCACAACAAAATCTTAATATTCATTATAAGCATATTGCTTGTTATTTTTCTGGTTTCACCACTTTTGGCATTAGCTATTAAATCAATATTTACAGGACAAATCCACAATGAAGTTCTACAACATATGCGTCCAAGCTACACTCTAAACTACTATAAAGAATTATTTATTAACAGAAGACAATCGGTCTTATTTACATCACCTTTGGAAACAATGATTTTCTCTATACGGAATGCAATAATTACTACAATTATCACGCTTACAATTGGTATACCTACTACTTGGGTATTAACTCGCAAATCAACACTTAAAAAAATTGTTGAACCCTTATTAATGCTGCCATTAGGCACATCTTCAGTAACTTTAGGACTTGGGTTTTTGCTAGTTTTTAGTAAACCTCCATTAAATTTGCGCACTTCTACTATGATCTTACCTTTAGCTCATACACTAATAGCATTTCCATTCGTAATTCGTAGCTTATTGCCTGTATGGTCACAAATTAATCCTCAAATCCGACAAGCCGCTTCTATGTTAGGCGCAAACAACCTGATAGTATGGTTCAGAATAGAATTACCTATAATTGCTAGATCAATATTAGTAGCTGGTATTTTTGCATTCACTATTTCACTAGGAGAATTTGGAGCAACTATCTTGTTGTCACGCCCCGAATTCACTACAATTCCTATGGCAATATATCGCTACCTATCTCTACCTGGCGAATTAAACTATGGTCAAGCTATGGCATTAAGTACAATATTAATGTGTGTCTCAGGACTGAGTATATTCTGTATAGAAACTATACGTCCTAATACAATATCCGAATTCTAAACCAATACAAAAGATGCTAGAACTTATCAATATATCAAAGTCTATCAACGGCACCAAAATTATTACAAATATTTCGTTTAATGTAGAGAAAGGTAAAACTCTTGCTCTACTAGGACCTAGTGGATGTGGTAAATCTACACTTCTTAATATCATTAGTGGACTAACAAATCCTGATACAGGTACTATTAAATGGAATGACATTGTAATTAATCAGACTGAGCCTTATAAGCGTAATTTTGGCCTAATGTTTCAAGACAATGTGCTATTTCCTCATTTAAATGTTTTTGACAATGTGTCTTTTGGTTTGAAACAGCTTCCAATATCTTCGGAACAGATTAATAAAAAAACATTTCACATTCT
>DBHI01000041.1 GCA_002296125.1 Anaerolineales bacterium UBA832
GTTTAAAAATATAGAAGATGCTAACAATAAAGATATTCCAAAGCCAGTTGCAAAGGGTTTCCATTTAAATTGTTTGCGGTTGCTATATGTATTCAATAGGCTTACTGGTATAAGAGCTATACCAGAAAAATGTATTTGAGGCAATATGCCTATTAGTAATCCATGAAAGAAGTTGGCTTTAGAGCTTTTAGTTAGGTTGGATTGCAGTATAGATATAGCCCATGCTCCCACAAAAAATGGCAATAAATTTTGTGCCCATATTTTACGGGAGAAAATTATTGCCCATGGACTTAGGGCATACATTGTAGTTGCAACAATCGCTGATTTTGTTCCCCAGCATTTTTTAGTTATATACCAACACATTAATATTGAAAGTGTGTTTAGTAGTCCTGTGTAAATTATTGCTGAGTATGGATGTTGCCAGAATATTAATGGGATAGAGTAGATCCAGGTACTTATAGCAAAATTTGGTATTCCAATTGACGAATTGATGCCTTGAGTAGGGATAATTGATGATCGTACAAAATTTAGTGATTCAGTATATAGTCTAGCTTCATCTGCTTTGTATTCGCTAAATCCTGGATGTGATATTCTCATTATTCCTGAAATAACTATTATGAATGCTATTAGTATTGCGAGTCTATTTGTGTTTTTCATTTGATTTTTTGTTTATTATATAAATAGCATTATAAAGTAGATGTGCTACTACTAATATGAGTGATGCTTGTGAAAACATTAAAGATGTACTCCATACTTTAGGTGTGAATTTAGAATGGACAATATGTTTGCCTGGTGGAATATGGATGGCTCTAAATGCATAGTTGGCTCTTAGAGTTTCAACTGGCACACCGTTAATTGTGGTATTCCAACCTGGATACCAAACTTCACTAAAAACTAAATATCCTTCAGTGGGAGTAATAACTTTTATCTTATATTCGATTGCATTATAAGAAAGGTAATTCAGTTCTGTATTTGGTGGAGCAGGTGAATTAATGTTCTTGCCGTTAACAATAACTACTTCTGTATTTGAGTCAAAATTTGGGCTATGTATTTGCGTAAAGGCTTCTGAATTATCTTTCGTGTTGATGCTTGAGTACTTCAGAGTTATTCTAGGATGTGAGTTTGTGTTAAGGTAAATATCTACCATAGGATCTTCAGTATATATTGGCACAAAACTAGAGTCAGCAGCCGGATTGTTTTTATCGGTAATTAGATATTTTGCATTCAAGAAATTGTATTGTGGTGATCCTCTATAATTAACTGACCAATAGTATTTGTCGTAGTGAGACAAAGTTAATGGATTATGTAATCCATTAATTGATTCTATTTTATTCATTAAGCCATAATTTGGTTGCCATCTTGAAGATGCTATATCGATTCTGTATGGTGGTGGTTGTGATTTAAGATATTCTAATGCAGGACCAGATCTGTATCCATTCTCTGGATTTCGATAATCTACTTCTATCCATGATCCGAGAGCTAGCATTTCTACTGCAAGGAGTATGACGATTATTTTATGGTTAACAAGACGTACTAAAATTATTGTGATTAAAGCAACTGTAATGCTAATAGTAAGATTGCTTATATGTCCGCCTTCGTACTTGTTTGAAGTAATAGTCCAAGTGAGAGGTAAAATTATAATAGTTACTAGTGATATAGATAGGAGTGTAAAGTTTAAATGTTTGACTTTAAAGTTTTGTGATTGCCAGTAATGTAGTCCTAATGAAGCAAGCATTGATATACTGAAATTAGTTAGTAATATAAATCGTGCAGGTACCCTAAGTAGTGAAAATCCAGGTAAATATAGAAATGCTAATTTGTGTATAGGTGTGGCATCACCCAGCGACATTAGTATGCCGATTAGTCCTACTAGTACTAGAGGAATTATTTTCTTTTTATAGAAAAGGCCAAGGCATGATAGTATTAATGTAATTAATCCAGTATATCCTAATTCAACTCTATCCCATCCAGGCCAGAAATATTTAGGTCCTCTTCCAAAGAGTATTGGAGTTATTAGTTCTATTAATCCTTCTGGTGGAATGCTATAGCTTGTTGAGTTTTCGTATGTATAGTTAATTCGATTAGTATATGCTGACATTTCTATAGAGGGAGCTATGTAGAATGCAGTTAGGCCAGCTGTCAATAATGTTGTGTATATAAGAAGTGTCAACAGTTTTATTTTATTGTTTGCAATGGTTAATTGATATATTGAGTAAACAAGAATAGCTAAAGCAACTATTAATGACATTTGTGCATGTCCAGATAATATAGATAAGGTCAATATTATTGATGTAATAGAGGCATCTTTATATGCAAGAGATCTAGAAAGCTTAGTTATGCTTAACCATACCCATGGTAGGTATGATGCACTTGCTATTATGTTTAGATTTCCAATATGAGTAATAAATAGTGATGAAAACTGAAATGCTATAGCAGCTAATATTGAAGGGTATATTGATTTTGATTGGTGATATTTGTGTGATGCGTAGTACATTCCTAAACCAGCAAAAAATATATGAACTGCGACCATCCACTCCATTGCTGTGTATGATACTTTAGGTAATAATGATAATAATATATTTGGTGGATAGAATAGACCTGATTGATTGTCTGCAGCATGTGGTGCCCCTGAGTGTAAATATGGATTCCATAGTGGTAGATTGCCAGATTTTATTGATTCAGATGTAAATTGATATGTGGGCCAAGTAAATGATTCTAGATCTCCTCCACCATACGGTATATGCCAATTTGATCCAATTAAGAGAGGCCAGAAAAATATTAGTGTGACTACTAAAAGTATAAACCAAGGTGTTATGTGATTTTTGTACATATTTGGTGAAATACGATTTAGCATCACTTTAGAATAATGAATATATAACTAATTGAAACCTATTACTTTTGATTAGTATAAGGAAGTCTAGAATGCTGATCATTTGGGTTGGTAGTGATGCTCATGATCTCTAATGCATGAGGTAATACTGGTGCAATTACTGTGAGAGTTTCATGAGCTGCTTTTGGATTTCCAGGTAGGTTAATTATTAGGCATTGTTGTCGCGTACCTGCAATGGCTCGTGAAAGCATTGAGTATGGTGTAATTTTTAAACTAGATGATCTAATAGCTTCGATTATTCCAGGAACTTGTCTGTCTATTACTTTTAGAGTAGCTTCCGGTGTTACATCTCTTGCAGATAGTCCTGTTCCTCCTGTGGTTAGAATTAGGTTTGCATGATAGGAGTCGGTCCATTCAATTAATTTGTCTGATATTTGTTTAGTTTCATCTGGTACTATCGCACTTGATGTTATTTCCCATCCTGTAAGTTGTTGAATAGATGCTATTACTGCTGGGCCTCCAAGATCTTCTCTGGTTCCAGAATAGCTTCTATCGCTTATGGTAAGAACATATATTTTTGGAGTAATAGTTGATGGATTGTTATTCACTGTGTTTATTAATTGTGGATATTTTTTGCCATTTTCCATGTAATCCGTCTTCAGTTACACCATAGTATATCCGTGTCTGTCCATCTTTGGTGCGTTGACATAGATCTGATCTGATAATTGATCCTTTTCTGTATTGTTTTATAAAACCTAAATCTCCATGCCATTTTATTTTATTGTTAGGTATATTCTGTTGGCCTTCTTTTTGCATTATAGCGTAGTGCCATAGTCTTCGGGATGAGGCGCGTGTTACATTTTTTACTTGATTTCCATTTCTAAGATCATGCATTGTATGATATGTAGTACCATCTCTAAGTTCTGTATCAACTATTTCTACTCCTGTTCTTGGAGGTGTTATTGTTGAAGGTTTGCTATTCTTTTGATTGTCAGAATGAATTTTGTTTTCATTGTTTTTGCTATTTTTATGTGTAATGTTTGTATGAATCAATTGGACTATTTCATCTCTGACCGCTGGAGTAGTTTCTGATTCATCTCTAACAAATATTTTATTGTCATCTATAGCATATGGTCGATCATTACCCATAGGAACATTAAGGCGTAATACTGTTTTCCCGCGTGTGACTGATGTGTCTATAGATGTATCTAATAGGGGGGTTATTCGTTTTCCTATTTCTTTTTTAATCGTTCCAATTGCTCTAGAAGGATTGTATACTCCAAGTGGAATAGATTTAACTTCAGAAGTTAATCCTATAAATATGGTTCCTCCATTGGTGTTTGCCATTGCACATACATCAGTTAATATAGAAAAAAGATGGCCGCCTCTTTTAGTCATTTTTTCGTGAAAACTCTGAATTATGCTGGAACCTTCTTCTTGTGCAGATCTAATAATGTCAATATTTCGATAGGTTTTACGGTATGGTCTGGTGCGTGAGAAATTTGAGCTACTAAGTAATTCTCTTAATGATGAGAAAGTTAAATCTGATAGCAGTATTTCTGTCGTTCTATCACCTACACCTAGATTTTTGGGGTATTCTTTATCACGTAACAATCGATGCGCATCTGATCCTTGTATGCAGTGCATTCGTCGTGGATATTCTGGTTTTGAACCGTTAAAAAATCTCGATGTTGATCTCTTACTGTTTGATGTTAGATCTGTGACTTCAAGTGCATGTAGATTTTGATCTTGAGTAAAAGCTACTTTGGTTTGTCCTCCAAAACGGAATCCACGCATAGCTACTCCATGATTTGAGTTGGAGTGGGCTGCTATGGTTATACCTCCAGAAGATGTAATTTCCTTATAGGCTGTTAATACATCTGTGCTGGCTCCTACTGTAGATGATCCGTTATCTAGATCATCTGGAGGAATGTTTAGATTAAGTAAAATATGTTCAATAGTTCTTATTGAGGTTTTTGGTGAGAAGATTCCTAGTATATGGAAACCAAATGTTGCTGTAAATTCAAATCCTGGTAACACTAATATTTGTTTAAGTAGATTTCGGAACTCTTGAAGTAGGTCTTTTTCAGTTTTGGTTAGTCTTTTTAGGCTTTCTAGTAATTCTAAATTTTTTATTTCGTCTTTCATTTGTTTGTAGCCAGATATTGTATTGTGATCTGTGAATGCAATACAATCTAGATTTTTCTTAGAAGCTTGGCGCAATATATCAATATACTTCACATTCTTGCATTGATAGTCAATCGATGCTGGTGTGTGAATATGTAAATCTACTTTGTGCCAATTAGCCTTATGGGCTGGTTTTTTAGGAGTCAAGGTTTTGATTTGTTGAATTGTTAGTATTTATATTTGTATTAGTCTGTAATAATGCTTCTGCAAATACTTCTTCTACTCTGTCAACTAAAACGAATTTCAGTTGTTGTCGTGTCTCTGTAGGTATATCATCTAAGTCTTTTTCGTTACGTTTAGGTAGGACCAGTGTAGAAAGTCCAGCTCTATGTGCAGCTATCACTTTTTCTTTTATACCACCTACAGGTAGGACCTGTCCTTGAAGCGTAATTTCGCCTGTCATACCTACTTCAGGTTTAACAGGTTGATGTGAGAATAATGAAGCAAATGCAGTTGCGATTGTGACTCCTGCGGAAGGACCATCCTTTGGTATTGAACCAGATGGTACATGTAGATGAATGTCATGCCTCTGATAATGATTTTGTGGTAGTCCTAATATATCACTATTGGCTCTTACAAATGATAGAGCAGCCTTTGCTGATTCTTGCATTACATCACCAAGTTGTCCTGTCATTTGAAATCCTTTTTCTCCTGGCATTTTAGTTGCTTCGATGAAAAGAACATCACCACCAAATGGAGTCCAAGCTACACCGGTAGCTACACCAGGTACGGCTGTCCGTGTAGCTACTTCATCGATAAAAAAATGTTCTGGTTGTCCAAGAAAATCTATAAGTCTCTTTACATTAATTGTAGCTTGCTTGAACTTGTTGTCAGTAATGCCAGTAGCTACCTTTCTGCAGATTCTACCTATTTTGCGTTCGAGATTACGTACACCTGATTCTCTTGTGTAATGACGTATGACTTCAATTATTGCATCTGGCTTAAATTTTATTTCTCTTTGGCGTAGACCATGCTCTGTGATTTGTCTGGGTATTAGATAGTCTAATGCGATATTGAGTTTTTCATTTTCAGTATATCCTGACATTTGTAGTATTTCCATCCTGTCTCTTAGAGGTGAAGGTATTGGCTCTAGTGTGTTAGCCGTAGTTATGAAAAAGACTTGTGAAAGATCAAAATCTACATCTAGATAATTGTCACGAAATGCTTTGTTTTGCTCAGGGTCCAATAATTCAAGTAATGCAGATGCGGGATCACCTCGAAAATCAGTGCCAATTTTATCAACTTCATCTAGCATGAATACTGGATTTTTGGTTTCACATCTTCGGATGCTTTGTATTATTCTTCCGGGCATTGCACCTATGTAGGTTCTTCGGTGTCCGCGTATTTCAGCTTCGTCACGCATTCCTCCTAGAGAGATTCGGACAAAATTTCTATTCATGGCTCTTGCTATTGATTGACCTAGAGAAGTTTTTCCTACGCCCGGTGGACCAACTAGGCAAAGTATTATTCCTTCTCGGATGTTTTGATTTTTATTGGTTTTGTTTATACGATTGTGTTTTCTTTCTAGTCTAAGTTTTCGTACTGATAGGAATTCTAATATTCGTTCTTTAACTTGGTCGAGGCCGTGATGGTCTTCATCTAAAGCCTGTTTAGCAGATTTTATATTGAGTACATTGGGACTAAGATTATTCCATGGTAGTGAAGTAAGAGTGTCAAGGTATGTCCTGATTACTCCATATTCTGCTGATGCAGCAGGTAGTTTAGATAGTCGTGCTAGTTCTCTTCTTGCTTCTTTCTCTGCATCTTCTGGGAGTTTAGATTCATTTATTTTTTTGTCAAATTCATTTAGTTCTATTGATTGTTCGTCATCTTCACCTAATTCTCGTTGTATTGCTTTTAGTTGTTCTCTAAGAAAGTATTCACGTTGTGTACCTTCCATTACTGTGTGAGCATCTTTTTGTAGTTTGTAACCTAATTCTAGTACTTCAATTTCCCTTCCCAGTATAGTTAATATTTTCTTTAATTTTGTGGAAACCTTACTGGTTTCAAGTAGTTGCTGTGCAACTTCTAAGTCTATTCTAAGGTATGTAGCTACTGTGTATGCTAGTTGTTTTGGATCAGCCACATTAAGTGCACTAGGTATCATTTCATCAGGGATTGAAGGTATGAGATGAGCTAGTTTTTCGAATTGTTTTGATGTTGTTCTTACTAATGCTTCTATTTTAATTCCTGTCTCATTTGTTTCTGGATGTAGGTTGATGTTAGCTTTAAGATATGGATCTGTTTCAACATAGTCAGCAATTTTTATGCGTGCTATGCCTTGAGTAAGTATGCGAATAGTTCCATCCGGTGTTTTCATTAACTTATGGACAACGGCTGCAGTACCTATATTAAATAGCTGATCAGGATTAGGAGTTTCTAGTTTTGAGTTTTTACTAGTCACTAATCCTATAATTTTATTTGTTAATGTAGCGTCTTCTATAAGATTTA
>DBHI01000021.1 GCA_002296125.1 Anaerolineales bacterium UBA832
AAGAGCTTGTCCTTGAATGTCATTATAATTATTCAGTAACTCTAGTGCATCAGCTCTATCACTTGAGAAATATCTAAAGCCTTCCATATTCTCAAGTTCTTCAATGCTCTTATTCAATTCAGAATCTGTAACTCCAGCATCAACTAAAGCTTGTAATTCATCAATTATCTTAGTAACTGATTGTCTAGCTCCAGCTTCTGCAAAGGCAGCGGCAACCAAACCTGCTGCAGCAGCCATTAATCCCATTGTAAAGGCATTCAATTCGAAAGGAAGAGATACTTCCTCATCATCTAAATTTGTAACATCTGGATTATCCTCTAAGACATCATCCGGCTCATCTACTGGCTCATCTACTGGTTCTTCTACAGGCACCTCAACCTCTAAGAGTAAGCCAGATATTGAAAAACCACTTGGATGAATTTCGGATCCGTAAAACAATCTTATATCATTCCATCCTTCATAAATTACTTCAATTTGTATATGATCTCCTTCCAATACATCAAGAGATAATTCAATGGAATAATTGACTGGTGATAAGGTTGAACCATCTGTTTGGCAATCTTCTACCGAAGAACCCATTTCAATGCCATTCTGATATACATTGAATGTCCATGTACAACTATCATCTCCATTCTCTATATCTAACCACCAGAATTCAGCATGATTAATCTCAATCGTATTATTAACTTGTGAATAATAATCCCAGATACCAACATTCACAGGTTCTCTATCTGTTCTAAATCCACTGTAAGAATTATATTTTGCCTCAATTTTGAGTGAAATCTCCTCTGTAAAATTAAGCTCAACTTTTTCTTCCAATACTTCTCTTTCGAAAGATTCGGCATAACTATTATCGAATTCAAGTATAGTAACTTCCTTGTCAATCCAAGCTCCACAAAAACGGCCTGTGAAAAATGTCTGACCCATACCAGATTCTTCAGACGCATCTAGTGGATCATAATTTAGACCTCTTTCAGCAAAATAATTGGTAAGATATATATCCAAATCTGCACCTGTTTTAAGACATATCCTTACTCCTGAAAGGCCTTCTAAAGTTTCTACTTCAGGATAATCTCCTGAATTGACTAGGATAGCATATGTAACACTTAATTTTTCAGGAAGCAAAATTTGACCCTCTGGAGGCAGATAAAACATATCGCCTTCTATTGTTGGAGGCTCTGAATCATCATATTCACATGAACCGTCATCAACTGTAGCTTCTGAATTATAATTTAAGGCAGTTTCATTAGTACAATCACTTATATCAAATGTACAAGAACCATCATCGATTGTTGCCTCTGAATTATAATTTGAAGCATCTACATTCATACAACCTAGTATATCATAAACACAAGAACCATCGTCGACTGTTGCTTCTGAATTGTAGTTTGTAGCATCTACATTCATACAACCAGCAACTGAAGGAGCATTTACTACTAAATCCTGATAAAACATATTAGATACTATTCCTTTATCATCTACGAAACCAAAACTTATGGAATGGGTGCCAATAGATAAATCGTCTGAATTAAATTGACTGGAAGTGGATAAAGTACCATCAATATCAGAATTCCATCCAAAATAAAATGATGATAAATCCTGATCCTCATATAGACTAAAATTTGCTGAAAAATATATTCGCTCATCTAAAGAAGCTGGATTTGGAGTTATAGATAAATCATAAACTACTGGAAGTCTATGTTCTATCGTCTGATTATAATCCATTCCAAATGCATATATGACTCCATCATATGTTCCTGTGGCTAAATAAGCACCATCTGAGGATATATCTAAAGAATGAAGTCTATCATTATTAGTGTCATAATTCCAAATCGGTTCATCAGAATCCTTATGAAATAAATACAAATGACCTGCAGCAATACTAACAATAATATGTTCACCGTCTGAAGACATAGATAACGAACGGATACCATTAGTTGCAGAACCTTGTAAATCTCTAGACCATAAGGGATTATTATCTTCTACTCCAAAAAAATAAATCTTCGAGGATAAGGTCCCTGCAGATATATATTCTGAATTTGAAGAAATAACAACTGAATTGACAGTAGATTCTGTTTTATAACGCCATATTGGATTATCATCTTCTGGAGTAAAAAGATAAACATATTTATCAGATGAACCAAAGACAATATAATTCCCATCAGCTGAAATATCAACTGAATTAATAGGTTCATCCAAAATATATGTCCAAAGTGGAGTACTACTATTACGATCAAAACAATAAGCATAACCTCGATTATCACCTGCTGCAATATAATCTCCATTTGCTGATATATCAAGAGAATTCACACCATCTTGAGCTTCAAAACTCCATAAAGGCGTATTACTACCTTTGTCAAAGAGATTAATTGTATCTCCAGAATTAGCAACAATATATTTTCCATCTTCAGAAATCGAAACCGTGTTTACATAATCTGAACTTGGGCCTGTATCGTAACGCCATAATTCCTCGCCATACCTATTAAGAAGATATAATCCATCTGCTGCACCCACTGCAATATAATCTGAACTTGCATCAGAGGAAATAGAAAGAACACCATAAATATCCGAAAAATTCCACAACGGAACACTTGAATCTTTATCAAACATGTAAACGTTATTATTCCATCCTCCCGCAATAATAAATTCGCCATTCTTTGGAATATTTATTGCCATAACTGTATCTCCAGTTTCGTATGTCCAAGGCAATTCAGAAACTGCCTTTGGAACTATTTCAAGAACAACTAATCCATTATCCATATCTGCAATATAAACATAATCATTTGTTACAGTTAGATCAGAAAGATCGCCATCAATATCATAAGAAGTTACAAATTCAGGATTTGAAGGAACTGAGATGTCCAAAACTGCAATTCCATTTTCTCTCATCCCAAACAAAGCATACTTCCCAACTATCCTAACATCTGATGCTCGTGATGCTTCATACAAACCAACTGAAACAATGGCCTCTGGGTTAGATACATCCAATATAAGAAGACCATCTCCATCTACAGCAACATAGGCCAAATATCCATCAATTGCTAAATTGAATGCATCTCCATCAGTAGCATAATCTCCAATGAACTCAATTGAGGAAGGATCTGATACATCCAAAATTACAATGCCATCTATATCTGCAACATAAACTAAATCTCCAACAATCTGCAATCCATAAGCATTACCTTCTGTATTGTAAGAATCTAAAAGAGTGATATTTGAAACATCAGATATGTCTAATGCAACAATTCCTTTCACACCCCCAGATACAAATGCATAATTTCCTTTTACTACTATATCTGATTGAAGGGCACCGTCAACGTCGTAATGACCTGCATGAACAATATCATAAGGATTACTAATATCATAAACATTTACTTCACTACCCTCAGCAACAAATGCATATTTACCTACAATTTGTGTATTCATTGAATAGATAAATCCTGTTTGTTTATACCTATCTACCTCCTCAATAGCTGAAATATTAGACACATCCAAAATTAGGAAACCTTCATTATAGTCGGCAACATATGCTAAATCTTCTATGACCACAACATCTCTTGCACTTCCATATGTTTCATATTCTGCTGCTAATTCAAGTGTAAAACCTTGCTCAGGAAGTACTATTTCTTCTTCATAACTATCATCCCAATAAAAGAAATAAGAATCTGAAGCTAAACTATTACTAAATAAATAATAATTATTCTCAAAAGTTCCTACCCCAAAATATTTACCAGTTCCTGAAAGACTAGGGAAATATACAATTCCATCTGTCTCAAATTCAAATAATGGAATGTTAGACGATCTATGAAATAAATATATGTCATCTAAATACCCTAAACTTATGTAATCGCCATTCAATGATATTTCTGTGTGGAATACAATGGTCTCACTTTCTTCAGCTTCAAAAGTCCAAATTGGAGTACTACTATCCTTGCTAAAAAGATAGAGAATATGTTTGTCCCTATCTCCTGCTACAATATACTGACCATCTGCACTTACTGAAACTGTATGGACATAACAATCAAATTGATATTCCCAAAGGGTCGTATTGCTATTTCTTTCAAAAACATAAATCGTACTTTGGTAATCACATTCTGTACCAATATATTTGTATGAACTAGCTACAATATAATTTCCGTCCTCAGACAAGACAACTTTGGTAACCGTTTCCCCGGTATCATAAATCCATAAAGGTGTACCACTTTCTTTATTGAAAAGAATTACCTCTTGATCATATCCTCCAGCTACAATAAAATTACCATTTGCAGAAATTGAGACCGAAAATAAGTCATAATCTGCAGTGTAGGTCCAAATAGGTGAATTACTAGTTATATCAAAAAAATATAATTTATTACTTTGCGATCCTACGACGACATATTCTCCATTCTTTGAAATATCAACAGACATGACCGTAGCGCCAGTATTATAGCTCCACAATGGTGTTGAATTGAATTTACTAAAAACGTAAGCATAACCATCCATGGAACCCGCAACCATCTTGGAGCCATCTACTGAAATGGCAACTGACATAATAGCACCCTCTGTATTGTAATCCCAAAGAGGTGTTGAATTATCTTTTCTAAATAGATAAACATTCTCATCATTTGAACCTACAAAAATATATTCACCATCTGCAGAAATAGAATTGGTACTTGCTTGA
>DBHI01000054.1 GCA_002296125.1 Anaerolineales bacterium UBA832
AGATAACCTGCTATACCAGCAGCTGACAACAATAACATTACTCCAAAGGCACCCATTAATGCCGAACGAATTGGTGTGGACTCCTGCTCAATGCTAGCTTCTAAAATTTCTTCGCCCGTAAATTGAGCGCCAAACTCTAAATTGGCTGTACTTCCAGCAGCTAAAGTCAAGTCCCAGTCTACTCTGGTGGTAGGAGTATAACCAACCGGAGATGTTGATATAACTCTATATGTCCCTGTTGATAAATCATTAAAACAGTATGGTTCACTTGTACCATCCGTATTATATGACCCAACACTTTCTCCAGATTCTAAATCTACTAAACTAAAAGCACCCTCTCCTACTAGGTCTTCACCCGCATCTAGTACTCCATTGCCATTTAAATCTGAGTATAGAGTAACACATATTACACCCGTTTCTTCCGGTGCTAAAGTAGCTTCCGCAACAACTTCTTGTTCCGGTGTGGTCTCAGCTCCGATGTCCGAACTCGAAGATTCGTCTACTGTTTCCTCTGTTACGCTTTCGTCGTTCTCATTATCATTGTTTACAGTTGATGTTTCTACTTGGTCATTACTTTCCTCACCTGTGTTTAGAGTCTGTGCCTCTCCAATGATCAACTTCTGCCCTGGATAAATAATATCACCCACCAAGCCTGGGTTCAGTATTCTAATTTTTTCTAAGCACTCTATAGTTTCTCCACATGCAATTGTGGCTATGTGTACTAAATTATCATTTGGTTTAACATAATATACAACTTGACCTGTATCGTCAGGGGTAGGCATCGGAAAGTCTGTTGGCGCAATAAGTACTCTAGTATCCTGGGTAGCAGAAATAGCCTCCGTAGATACAACTACACTTTCCTCAGTTGCAGTTGTTGTACTTGCTTCAACAAAAGTAGCATTATCCCAATATACGTCATTATGTTTTCTGGCTACACTAGCTTCTGCCCAGGTAAAAACCGTTGCTGTAGTATCAGCAGCTACAAATTCCACAGTCATTAATCCATAACTGTTTGTATAAGAATAAACTGCTGACCACTTAATATTAGGGTCTGCAGCATACGTGCTTCCAGGGCCAACTCCAACCCTTAAATTAATTGTATCCGTTGAAACATTTGCATCATCACCAGTTGTTGCCCAAGCGTGCCCATAAACTGAAAATTTATATGTTTTACCAATGGTTAATCCTGCAACAGTCTGCTGCAGACCTGCAACGTAAGCTTTGTCTGCTCCTTCTATCTGTTGCGCACTTGCTCCTTCCGATACACGCTTAACATCAACTGAGCTGGTTATTTGTTTATAGGTTGGCGATCCAGATACAACCCATTTCAACCAACCACTTGCTACACCATCTGCTCCAAAGCCGCTCTCGAATGTGGCGTTTGTAAGTAAGTTCGTTTGGAGTTGAGGCGCAGCAACAGATGTTGCAAAAACAAAAGCTGATGCCACTACTGCTGCCATGAAAATTGTTGGCTTTTTCCAAAATTTCGTCATCATACTAGTGGTGGATTATAGCACAGGTATACAATACTGTAATTATCAAGTTAATCTTAACAAATCGTCATGTATTATAAGCCTAGTACGTGCTACAATCTTACTGATGGTTACTTCTCACGATAATCTCAAACAAAACCTATCAAGGTTGCCCAATAAACCTGGTTGTTATCTAATGAAAGACAAGAGAGAACAGGTGCTCTATGTTGGTAAAGCAACAAATATAAAAAAACGAGTGCAGTCATACTTCTATGTATCAAAACAACATAACTCCCGTACTCAAACCCTGGTAAGTAAAATTCATAAAATAGATTGGATTATACAAAACTCAGAAATCGAATCGCTATTGTTGGAACACAACCTAATTAGCACTCATAAACCAAAATACAATGTGCGATGGAAAGACGATAAACAATATCCCTATATTAAAATACACTGGAATGACCCTTTCCCAAAAGTCACAGTTGTAAGAAAACGTCCTCATACCAATGATGGTCACAAATACTTTGGACCTTATACTAATGTGTCTGCAGTCCATAAAACACTAAGTGTCTTAAGAAAAGTTTTTCCTTACTTAACGTGTGATAGAAATATAACAGGGAACGATGCTAGGGCATGCCTATATTGGGACATAAAACTTTGTATGGCCCCTTGTATCGGCGAATGTAACAAAAATCAATACCGAACTACCCTTAACGATATGAGTAATTTCTTAAACGGCAGAAGTTCCCCTCTAATTAAACGCTTAAATCAAGAAATGCGGTTAGCCTCAAAATCACAGCACTACGAAAGAGCCGCCCTCATTCGAGATCAGTTACAAGCTCTACAGAACATAGTTGCTAAACAAGAAGTTATTAGCGACAAAAAGATTGATTTAGACATAATTGGTTTTGCCAGAATACAAAATGATGCTTGTATACAAGTGTTTTTCATTCGTTTAGGGAAAATCATAGGTCGTGACTATTACCTTCTTGAAACTAAAGGACAGCAAAATGATCCTGAAATTCTTTCTGCGTTTGTCAAACACTTTTATCATTTATCTTCATTTGTACCTTCTAAAATATTGCTGCCTGAGAAAATATCTGATTCTTCCATCGTTGAAGAATGGCTTCACAGCATCAAAACTAAAGGCTCTGCAAAATTGCTGGTACCTCAAAGAGGGTCCAAACGTCGCTTAGTGCAAATGGCTAACCAGAACGCTTTAACAAAACTTAAAATCGCCAGAGATCAATGGAGCACCAATTTACAAAAACAAACTCAATCTCTAAAAGCCCTACAAAAAGCTCTTTCCCTACCTAAAACTCCTAATCGGATTGAATGTTATGATATATCTCATACACAAGGAGATGAAATTACTGGAAGTATGGTTGTATTCGTATATGGTAAACCACTAAAATCCCATTATCGTAAGTTTGTGATTAGGTCAATCCAAGGACAAGACGACTACGCTAGCATGCAAGAGGTACTGTCCCGTCGGTTTAAACAATGGTCAACATCACAAAAATCACTCCTCCAAACCAAGGATTCTTTTTATGAAACACCTGACTTTTTGTTGATAGACGGAGGAAAAGGACATTTAAATATAGCACTAAAAACTCTTAGGGACTTTGGTGTTGATAGCAATATAACTGTAGCAGCAATAGCCAAACAATATGAAGAAGTCTTTATGTCAAAAACAACAACACCTATCAAGCTAGACCCTAGATCTCCTGCCTTTTTTTTACTTCAACGAATCAGGGATGAAGCACACAGATTTGCCCTTCAACATCACAGAGTTCGCCGCAGAAAAACAATTATTTATTCAGAGCTAGATAATATAACTGGTATTGGTCCAAAACGCCGAAAAGCCCTGCTTAAAAAATTTGGCTCTATCGACAATATACGCAAAGCTTCCTTCTCCGACATAATGTCAACCGACAACATGACAAGAACCTCTGCCCAAGCTATCAAGGATCAGCTGTGAACAAAAATAAACATCCAACAATCCGTAGTGATTACCAAGACGTTGACGTACCTAGCTCTGAAATCAACAAACTTGAAAACATTACCAAAGCCGCCTCTATTATCGCTGTTGGCAACGTGGTGTCTCGTGTTCTAGGGCTGGTTAGAGATATTGCTAAGTCTTACTATTTTGGAGCCACTGGACTAGTAAGTGCATTTAATATTGCTTCAAAAATTCCTATGTGGTTGTATGACTTGCTAGCTGGAGGTATGATTAATGCAGCATTAATACCTGTTTTTAGCTCTTATTCCAAGCCTGAAAATAGACGCGAGCTTTGGCTTATAACTTCTTTTCTATTAACTCTTTGCGTATCTATATTAACTCCTCTTGTAATAATTGGTGAAATTTTTGCTGAAGAGCTAGTGTGGTTAGTAAGCGGTGGAATGTCACCTTATACTCTAGAAATTGCTGCTAAGTTGCTGCGAATTACTTTGCCTGCTATTTTGTTTCTTAATCTTGCGGGTATATTGGCAGGATTATTATATTCTCTAAACCGTTTTACTTTTCCAGCATTTAATGCCGCAATATTTAACTTGGCTATAGTTCTTGCAACAGTACTTTTTGCAAAACCTTTTGGCGTATACTCATTAGCAATAGGGTTGTTAGTTGGATCTACTCTACAAGTGATTCTTCAACTACCTGGAATAAAAGATTCGAAATTACATTTTGCTTTTAGTTTACATCACAAAGCAGTAAGAACCATTGGTAAGTTGTATGTGCCAATAGCCCTTGGATTAATTATAGACATGGTTAGCAGAGGTATTTCCTATAGACTGGCCTCAACGACCGGAGATCAAAGTATTGCTTGGATGGATTATGCAACAACTATAATGCAGTTCCCTCTTGGGCTTACTTCCACGGCAATCTCTATAGCTGTTCTACCTACTCTTGCTAGACAAGCTCAATACATAGAAAAAACAAATAGTGCTACATTTTTAGAAACTCTATCACAAGCTCTTAACCTTGTAATTATCCTAATAATACCTGCTACCGTTGGGCTTTTTGTGCTAGCAGAGCCTGTGATTCAACTAATATTTGAACATGGTGATTTTTTACCTTCCGACACGTCAATGACAACTATTATATTAAAGCTTTACCTGTTTGGAATAATCGCAGCTGCTATAGATCTGCCTCTAATCAATGCTTTTTATGCTCGAAAAGAAGCCTGGACCCCTGCTTTGGTTGGTGTTGTTGGGGTATTAGTGTACTTGGCGGCAGCTCTTTTCCCATCTTTGTATCGCCCCATGAAAATAGAAGATCTAATTATTGCAAACGCCTTACAATTATGTTACCACGCATTAACCATGTACATATTAGTTCACAAACGAATAGGAAATATAAACAACAAATTAATCCTATTTACAGCTTCCAAAGCCATTGTGTCCGCAAGTATAATGACTATAGTAACCGTTGGAACGTTGTGGTTAATTGGTTTTTTTGCTTGGCCAACAAAACTGATTCAAGAATTTGCTTCTGTCTTTATACCCGGAATATTAGGTACTTTATGCTATTTTATGCTAATGCAGAAGCTAAATGTTCCTGAAATTTCTTTTGTTTTCAAGCTTATAAATCCTGTTAGGAAATACTCTATAAAAAAAGATGAGCACTAAATCAAAGAAATCACCTTCATTACCGTCCAACCTATACAGTGAAGAATATTTTCTCTCATCGTGTGAAGGCTATACTGAATTTACTGCCTCTAATGGCTCTGAACTATCTGTAAGGCTTGAAAAAGCACTCGATTATGCATGCATACAATCAGGAATGAAAATTCTAGACATAGGTTGTGGAAGAGGAGAAATGATTAATGCATGCTCCGATTTAGGAGCCAATGCAGTCGGTATTGATTATGCCGACGCAGCAATATCATTAACAAAATCCCTTAAGACAAGCCAAAAAGTGTCTTTATCTGATGCTAAGAATTTGCCTTTCCCCGACAACTTTTTTGATAGAGTGTTAATTCTAGACGTTGTTGAACATCTATATCCTTGGGAATTAAACAAAGTACTAAAGCAAATTTTTAGGGTCCTATCGCCTGAGGGGCAACTAATAGTACATACGGCACCTAATGTTTGGTATGATCGCTATGCATATCCAATAGTTAGAATAATTAGGAAAATTTCAGGTAAAGGTGCTCTGTACCCAAAAAATCCCAGAGGACTTAATGTTGCAGCTAATTTGGATGTTCATGTAAATGAACAAAGCGCCTTAAGTCTTTGGTTGGCTTTATACAAATCTGGCTTTGTTAGCAAAGTATGGTTAGATAGCCCTATACAAAACCGTAGCGAATCTTTGTTCTTGTCCTTCATTAGAAAAGTTCTGTTTGGATTACCGCCGTTCAGATGGTTTTTCCAAAGGGAAATCTTCGCTGTCGCTAAGAGGAAATAAGACGATGAAAGATCGCAGGTCAGTAGACGATTTATCAATTGAAGAATTAGAGCTCATTTTACGCATTAAAAAAAACAAGGTTCGCGAAGAACGTCTTCGGGCTTATCGTGATAGTGGCCGAGCTCTACAATCAAGCATAAATTCTGAGTTGTCCGATTCCTGGTCTCCTCCTAAAAAACGTTTTCAGCTAAGTCAAATCACCAGCAGGATAATGTTGATAGTAGAAATTGGTGCAGTATTGGGTCTGTTGTACTTGGGTTATGATATATGGCAAACAAGAGAAACCATCAACAAAGAGGCTAAAGAGGTTATTTCTGCAGAATCTTTTCCAACCAGCTCCCCCACTCCTATGATCACAGCAGTTGTGCTCCCCGGAGGCCACATACCACCTACAGACCCTGGCGGCACTAGATTCAATGAGTCCGAAATACCGGAAAACTTAAGACCAATGATTCAATCGCTGCCAGCAATTATTGTTCCTTCTCCAGAAGCTAAACAAGCTTCCAGGATTATGATTTCTACTATAAACGTTGATGCCCCTGTTGTTCAAGGTGACGGATGGGAACAACTTAGAAGAGGAGTGGGTCAACACATAGGAACATCTAATCCTGGTGAAAACGGAAATCTAGTATTATCTGCTCACAATGATATTTTTGGTGAAATCTTTAGAGATCTTGACAAACTGTTGCCAGGTGATGAAATTAATGTAAGCACCATGGGGCAACAATTCACTTACCTAGTGACTGACACCTTAATTGTAGAACCTACTGAAGTTAGTGTAATGAACCAAACAAAAACACCTACTATAACCTTGATATCCTGTTATCCTTACTTGATCGACAACAAAAGAATCGTGGTGTTCGGTCAACTACAATAGTTGTATTCTGGCCCTGTACGAATTCTTACTCTAGATGTATCATTGTCTTTGTGTAAAAAACTTAAATTTCATAATTACTAAACGGTCATAGCTTTGAGTAAACGAAAAACTAGAAAACAAAGAAAAAACCAGCCCAATCGGAAACTTTCTGCTGCACAAAATATTCCTGCCCTTTCCAGGGTTCGTGCTCGTGAATCTGTTCCAACTAACTTTTCATATGTTATCAAAGACTTGAAACGCATTGCCTTTCTCGGATCTGTACTTGTTGTTTTTTTAGTCGTTCTATCTTTTTTCATAACCTAAGCTTTACTAACTGTTTTTGTTAAATTATTTACTATCTGATGTCGTCACATTATGCTTGATAAACTTATTGGAATAGAAAACAGATTCGAAGAATTAACTCAACTTCTTGCTGACCCGGAAATCGCATCCGACTATACTAAAGCGTCTGAGTATTCCCAAGAACGATCTCGCCTAGAAAAGATTGTATTGTTAGCTCGTGATTATCGCAAAACGAAACAATCCGTTTTTGATGCTGAAGCACTGCTAAATGACTCTGAACTAAGATCTATAGCTGAAGAAGAGCTAGAAACGTTGCATACTCGTGCTAACAAGCTTGAAAACCAAATTCTTCGCTTGCTTCTTCCTACCGATCCAAGAGACCAAAAAGATGTAATTGTTGAAATCAGAGCTGGTGCAGGAGGCGATGAAGCAGGCTTGTTCGCAGCCGATTTGTACCGTATGTATGCTAGGTATGCAGAAAACCGCAAATGGAAAATAGACATATTGTCTGCTAACACAAGTGGAGTAGGTGGTTACAAAGAAGTTATAGTCTCCATAGCTGGCAAGGGAGCATACTCCAGGCTTAAATACGAATCAGGTGTACATAGGGTGCAACGCGTTCCTGACACTGAAACACAAGGTCGCATACATACCTCCACGTCTACTGTAGCTGTAATGGCTGAAGCAGATGACATCGAAATAAAAATTCCTGATGGTGACATAAAAATGGAGGTCTACAGAGCTGGCGGAGCTGGAGGACAAAGTGTTCAAAAAAATTCTACTGCAGTAAGGTTGACCCACAAGCCGTCTGGCTTAGTAGTCCAATGCCAAGACGAACGTTCGCAATTACAAAACAGACTAAGAGCAATGTCTGTTTTACGAGCACGGTTATACGAACAAGAGCTAGACAAGAGAAGAAACGAACAAGACGCTAACAGAAAAGCTCAGGTTGGTACAGGTGATAGAAGTGAAAAAATCAGAACTTACAACTACCCACAAAACCGTGTAACTGATCATAGAATTAACATTACCTCACACAATCTAGAAGGAGTGCTCAATGGCAGCATCGATGAGTTTGTTGATGAACTAACTAGTAGAGAGGAGGCTGAAAAACTTTCTGCTTCTGGATTAAACAAAACACCTGCTAAATAATTCAATGAATCACAAATACAACGTATTAGAAGCTATTGATGCTGGCGTTTCTCTTTTAGAACGCACTGACAACCCTCGTCTTGAATCTGAGGTTTTGTTAAGCCATATCTTAAACGTTCCTCGCTCCTGGTTAATAGCTCACCCTTCTAAACCTTTAAGTTTAACAAACCAAACTCAATTCATTAATATTGTTAACCGCCGAAAAGAAGGTCTACCTTTGCCTTACTTGTTGGGTCATTGGGAGTTTTTTGGTCTAGATTTTCTGGTCGACAAGCATGTACTTATTCCTCGGCCAGAAACCGAGCTTCTAGTTGAAATAGCTATTTCTATATCTAACAAACTCAAAAGACCTCTTGTTGCCGACATCGGAACTGGGAGTGGAAACATAGCTGTTTCTTTAGCATACAAAGTGCCTAAAGCACTCTTAATCGCTTCTGACATATCATTCAACGCTCTGCTCTTAGCAAAAACAAATTCATTAAAACACAAAACATCAAGGCAAATTCAATTTGTACAAGCTGATCTTTTAAAGGGACTACCTAAAGTGGACATTATTTGTGCAAACTTACCATATCTTACAACCCACGAAACCTTTACCTTAGAAGTAGGCCTAAATGAACCACATCTAGCTCTTAACGGAGGACACAACGGTCTAAAATACATCAAACAGACAATTATCACTGCTAAATCTCACCTACGCGAACATGGCACACTACTTCTAGAGTTTGGTGATAACCTTGAAACAATTATGCAAATTGTTGCACGTTGCTTTGCAGACGCAAAACTAACAACTCATTACGACCTTGCTCGAAGACCTCGCATCTTACAGGTTTCAACCTAACTGTTTTTAACTACAAATCATTTCTAATATGTCTTGTCAAACCATACTTACCTCAAACAAACAGTCCATCTCAATAGCTGCTAGCGCCCTTAAGTTAGGCGGGACAGTTGCATTTCCTACAGATACAGTGTATGGAGTAGGCGCTATTTTTTCATTTCCAAATAGTGTTGATCAACTGTACAAGATCAAATCTCGTCCTTATGACAAAGCAATTCCCGTGCTTGTAAGCAGCGTCTCGCAACTAGATCTTCTTGCGAAGAACATTTCAACTACAACCAAGTTATTAATTCAACACTTTTGGCCTGGAGCACTTACTATAGTTATACATAAACATCCTTCAGTCAACAATGTTGTTGCTCCTGACTCCACAATAGCTGTAAGGATGCCTAACCACTTGTGGTTACTTAACCTAATAGAAGCATCTGGTCCTTTGGCAGTCACTAGCGCAAACAAATCCAAAAAGTCAGCAACAAACAGCTACAAAACAGTACGCCATTCCATTGGCAATAACATTGATTTGCTTGTTAAAACAACTTCCCACAAAACTTT
>DBHI01000015.1 GCA_002296125.1 Anaerolineales bacterium UBA832
GTGCTCCTCCTTCAGGGCATTGTGTTGTTGTTGTAAAGTTTCGATTATTGTTAGTAACTGAGCTATCTCAGCTTCCTTAGCTTGTAGTCTCTTGATTAAGAGTTCCACGATACCTCCTATATATCTGAACAATCCTGTTAGGCTTGTCCGTTAAGTTTTTAATTGTTAATGAGGTACTCACTTGTTGACGAAATGTATCCTTGTCGAAGGTAAATGCTCCTATCTCACATTCGTTTTGAACATAGAAGTAACATTCGTTAGGATAGTTCTCTTCTTCTTTTTTGATTAAATCAAATTCACTATTAGGTGCTATATCAATCTGTCTGTAACCAAATTCAACAGGATTATGAATTATTAAACAATCTGTATTGTCTTCATCAGCTACAGTTTTGTGAATAGGCACGTTTAATAAATAACCTAACGTGTTGCCTTCTCTCCACTCATAAAATCCTGAATAGTCTGGGTACAATCGCATAATACCAACATCCATATTGTAATCTACGTGTCCGTATTGCGGAGTTGTCTTTAAATGCTCGTGATATTCATTGACATCAGCTTCTGTAATATTATCAACGCCAACTTCCCATTCTTGGGTCATTATGTGCTTTCCACCTAAAATTACTTGTCCACAAAGATTATGATTTGAAACAATATTTTTATTTCCATTTAGATAATCAACATCAAATCCCCCGGGTTTTTTCTTTAGTTGTCCTTGCATTGCTGCTCTTGTAGAAGCCATAGTTCCACAATACATTCCAAACCATTTACCTTTTTCGGCAACAGTTGTTTTTATTACTTTGCAATCATTGATAAAAAATTCTTTTGTCTCAGAGAGCATAGTTAACCTGTTTATGTCTGTAGATTTTTTTTGTATTTTGGTCGAACCAAGCGCTTTTAGTATCTAATCCAAGCTCTCCTAGCCATTCGTTAGTAACTTTAGACCTTGCTCTGTTTAAATATTTTTCTACGTTTCCATCACTATCATTAATTTGTACACGTTCTACTTTTGTAGAAAGTTCAGGGTGTTCTGGTGTAAACGTTAAAGTTGCAACTTCTGCATTTAAAACTAAACCTGTCTTTTCGTCCTTATAAGGAATGGTTTGAGTTGTTGGCTCGAGCTTTTCGTCCCAATCCATATCCATTAAATATTCGTGTTCCATTATGCTATCTGTACTGTGTTGTTTGTATTTGCGTTAAAATTAAATCCACCACTAAAAGTTGCCAAAAATCTATGGGTCACAAAACATCTTCTATCAGTTGCGCTGTTTATATGGTGTGAGCCATAATAACCGGGCTGAGCAAGAGTTGATTTATTATAGCTGCCAGAAGTCTCTTGATGGCTTCCTGTCATTGATGAGAAAGCGACAGACTTTGTACCTGCAGTTGTAGACAGATACATAGTTCTACCATTCATAGCGTGTGAAAAATTGCTACCTGCTGCAAATCCTGAGCCTCCGCCACCCCATACAGTATTAAGATTACTATGCTGAAAGTGAGGAAAATTTGCATAGCCTGTGTCGTTATCGCCACAATCATTAAACATATAACCAAAATTTAAGTAGTTAGCACCTGCAGAACGGTCTCCAGCATAAACCCCAAGAGCACAATCCATAGAGGTTTGGGCAGGCGAGTTATTATAGGCATAGAGCAAGCTTATATCGTGCATGAAAATGGGCGTATGTTGATTAGCTCCACTTGACCATCTATAAGCATTAGAGCCAACAAAATATGCGCCCTTCCATGTGTGATAAGTGTTATCTACATCACTTGCTGCTGTTGCAGGGGTAGTATAGGCTGAAGTCATTCCACCACCTAAACGGTTTCCTCCAGACCATGCATTATTAACATAAACACACATTGAAAACCCGTTGCCTTGGTAATCAGTTTTAAAATATGTCCAGTTCTGAGTAGCAGGACACCAAAATGTAACTGTATCGTTATAACCTGTAGCACCGTGAAAATTACTTAAACTGATAGCTGAAGTTGTACCTCGGTTAGGAATGTTGCTGTTTGCAGTTATAGTACCTATTGGGTCTCCTGTTCTATTACCATAGTTAGATTGATTGTTGTCATCCCAAGTATGAGCAAAATATGCAGGATTTTTTCTAAAACCGTTTAGCGATACAGTACCAGATTGTCCAAATTCTGAACGAAGCTGTGAAAGAGATATTTGACCACTAGCTGGAAGTGCCATTAGTTAGCTCCACACGTACAATGTTGTTTATGATTATCTAAATCAGCTTTTAATTCTTTGATTGCCTCAATGAGATAACCGACTGTATTGCCATAAGCTACAGACTTGTATTCTCCGTCTATAACTAACTCAGGTGCAATCTTTTCTAGCTCTTGTGCAATTACACCAGAACCTTTTTCATTATCTTTTATAAATGTTACACCTCGCATTTGAGAAACTTTGTCTAAAGCATTGTCGATTGTTTTAACGTCTGACTTTAATCTTTCATCTGAGTAAGCTGTGACGTTTCCAACAGCAGTTGCATTACCAGAGCTATCTATTGTAAATTTAGTTGCGTTGTTATTTTGGAATAAGAATGCATCAGCACTATGTAAGATTGTTGTTCCGTTGTTGTAGAAATAAAATCTTTGTGATTGTGTTCCGTTACCAGCATTATCTTTATACCAAGCACCCGTTTGAAATGCCTCTCCATTAATTAATACTGCGTCTATATCAGTTGCAGCTATACTTCCTGTTACAGTTACTCCACCACTTGCAGTTGCAAGTTTTGCAGAATTATCGTGATAAAGAGTTACTGCTCCATCTTCTGCGAAATGTATTCCATTTTCATCTCCAGCAGCATTTTTAACTTTCAATTCATCAGTCCTAATTTCTAATGCCCCAGTTCCAGCATCCTTAATAAAGGAGTCATTACCATCGTGAAAAATTTCTAAATCGTTTCCTGTCCCAAATCTTGCTTTAACATCATCATTAAAGTCTACACCTGTCGCACCACCTACACCTGACGGAGCTCCTGATAAGTCTGAGTAAGCAACTTGACCAAAAGTACCATCGTGTTTTAGGAAGTGACCAGAAGTTCCTGCAGCAGGTACTAAGCCAGAGTTACCTGTCGCTTGAGCTGCATCAAAAGTAATTGCACCTGTCATAGTGCCACCAGCTTTTGGCAAGGCAGCATTAGCTGTTGTTGTTGTAGAAGTTAGAACACCATCTCTAGTTGCAACATCTACTCCATCAACAGTTCCTGATACAATTATGTTTCCTGTTACATCAAAATCTTTGTTTACTGTCCATTTAGTTCCTGCATGAACATATTTAAGTTCAGCACTTGCACCATCGACTGTAATACCAGCTCCATCAGCAGCAGCGCTATCGGCAGCACCAGATGCTAAGACCATATTAATATCATCAACTGTAAGAGTGGTTGAGTTGATAGTTGTCGTTGTTCCATTAACAGTCAAGTTGCCACTCATAGTGACACCGCCTGTTATATTAATGTTACCTGTTCCTGTAATATCG
>DBHI01000118.1:0-260 GCA_002296125.1 Anaerolineales bacterium UBA832
ATAGGCCATACTAGGAACCCAAAAAACCAAACAATTATTACCCATATTAATACTCCAATGAATTCCATAATGCTACTCTCTATGGTTTGATGCGATAGCCATATATAGTTGTACCTAATTCATCATATTCGATGCTTAATATATCTAACTCAACCATTTTTCGAAATTTTTCCATACCTTCCATTGGGTAGTATAAAAATTCATATTCTCCCAAAACAATATAACTAACATTGTACTTCTTCAAAAACTGTACAGCATTG
>DBHI01000118.1:582-11263 GCA_002296125.1 Anaerolineales bacterium UBA832
TAACTTTAGGGTCAGAATAAAAACGACTTACTTCTTCGACTCTTTCTACTACTGATCTAGATCCAATAAAGCCTCTTTGCTGCCTCTGATGCCAATTCCAACCAATAACAGTAGGTAGACCAGTATAAATTGAGTAGCGAGAACCCCATCTATATTCGGGAGTATGAGCTTCAACGATAGTTGGTGACCCCTTAACATTATCCTGCATCCATATAATAGCATTATAGTCATTACGCAAGGAAATCTCTTGACCCCTATCATAATAAACGCCATCCACCATAAAATTCATACCATCTAAACTAGAAGCATTGCTAATTATCCTGTCTCGAATCTTAGCAGAGCTAGCCAAAACAGTGTAGCTAGCAGATATAAATATCAAAACAGTCATCATTATTGACCACGCATTTTTAAAAATACTTGACCACAAATAACTAGATGCAATTAAAAATGAAAAGGCAACACCACATACAACACTAAATATAGTCCAAGCCTGTAAGTAAAACTTAAACACAGTATTCATACGACCTATATCACCAGCTACATTTACCGTTTCAACTCCATAAGTTATAAGAACAGCAAAACAAATCATCCCATAACAAAACCTTGTACTTATGTCATCATTTGACAATAGTAACAAATAACAAGACCACGTTACAATAATTACAACAACAGGGGTTATATAAATACCTGATCGATAAAATACAACCGAAAGAATTATCAATACAACAGGAATAACAACACCATATTTAATAGGATTACTACCTATAAGAGATCCCCACAAACCTTCCCTCGTTCCCAAAAAATTTTTTGTTTTAACAAACAAAAAACAAAAAATAATAAAAAGAAATAATCCATGTATCTCAAAATAAGAAATTAAAGGAGTCTTTGAACCTTTCCAAATAACTAAATCGGAATAAAAAGATCCATTCCATTTATAGTACGGCAAAAACAATAAATAAGATATTAGAACTACTACAATACTTCTTAAAGCACCAAATAAAAACCCTCTCACTTGATTTGTGTTATTGCCATTGCTCTGCCAAAAAATAGCAAAGCAACATAGTAGTAAATAACCCGGATAATCCCAAGTGTTAGTAACGCCAAGTAAACCAACAAAAAATCCTCCCATACAACAATGAATAATTTCATATGATAAAAACTTATTTCTCATATTAGGTAGCATAATAGATATTGTCCAAGCAACTACAAGCAGCGTAATTGGCATAGATATCATATGAGCATGCAAATCCCCATATAAAAATGTAAAAAAAGGAAATTCTGTGATTGGACCAACTTCACCAACACCAGCTGGTATAATCCTAGTTGCATTCCAATAATATTCTCCTAAAGCGAGACGCAACATACTCATCGCCAAAATTTCTTGAACAATCTGTAAGGCATTTCCAAAATCCAAATTAGTAATATTGTTGAACAAACTACCAACTCTATTAAAGGTGTCCTGCATTCCACTAAACAATGTCCTTGGCTGACCCAAATTACCACATATGACCATAAAGCTCATTGAAGCAATACCTGCCAGTGTAGGAGACATATTAATTAAAACCCTAGATTTCTTCCTAATAAAACTAGCCAAATTATATGCACAACAAAAAGCAGCTAGGCCTGTAGTAGCAAAAATAGTAGGTATCAATAAGTTGTAAGCTATAGACGGAACTATTCCTAGTAATATAGTTGGTATTGCACATAAAAGATAACCGAAATAATAATAATTGATATATCCTCCCGAATACCAAGGATCATAGGGTGGAAAATATTTGCTTTTTATAACAGCATTAAAATAAGCAAAATCCATAGGCTTTTCTCCACCGTAAATAGGATGCCACAAATCTGGATTGAAAAATCTAATTAGTACAAAAACTGTAAACATAAAAATCCATAGGCATTCAACTCGAACAATATACTTGATATTAGCTCTAATCCATCTTATCAAATCTTCTCTATGAGTTATGCCAATCACAGAAGAAACACAAGAAAACAATATTACAACTATAAAAATACCTATCTGATTAGATGCCATTATCTTATAGCTAGACACAATCCACACAATCCATGTTACAAACACAAGGCCTACAAGCTTTGCTAGTGCATACCCACGATCACAAAGATTAGCAAATATAAAATATGTAACAGGAAAGGAAATCAAACCAAATAATACAAAGACACTCCACCAGAATAAAAACGCAATCACATGATTGCTATTTTGAACATCATTTCTATTAAACAAATCAGACCAAGTACCAGAAACTCTCTGTTGTAAAATCATATCTGCAGGCATCATTAACGAACCTGGATAATCTGTAGCCTGCTTTGGAGTCATCCAGAGCACTTGATCTAAATCAACAGAATCAAGAATATCATTGATATGTGAACTAGAAAAACTATCTATCTTCTTAAAAATGTAAACCTTTGGATGATCATACACTGTAAATGGTTCTTCAGCATTTTGATCTGAAAACGTCAAACTACCTAAATTTGGTGAACTTTCAAATTCAGCAATGATTTTATAACCCAAATTCTCCGCGAAAAGTTCATTATAATATTTCAGGGTCAAAGGGTATCTTTCTGGCAATCTAGGTATAGATTTGTATTGCCTATTTGACGATATGATCAAATAGTCAGATCTATCTAAACTATTAACAATATGTTTTTTCTTTATATCGTTATCTTCTGAATATAACTCCAAATTATGACCAACATATAAGCCGCCAAAACCATCATAACCCCTTAGTCTCAATGGCAAACCATCATCCCAACTACTCTCATTAATTATATGTGATCCACTAATTGCAATAGGACCTCCAGACACAGCATGCGATCTAATAACGTACACTTTATCATTTTCTAAATATAATGGTGGCTCTACAACAAAAATATGTTCTGTGTTAAATGATAAATCTTTTGTTATACTAGAAGTATAAATATCTTGTTCCAATTCACCTACTTCAGATACAACGATCTGATATGTTTCCAACTCCAAATCACCAACAACATCACCCAAGTGTGCAATACTTATAGAACTAAGCCATCCAGACATTTTTGGAACAAATTGTACAGAATGCTTTTCACCCTGATTATATTTCTTTGTTGATGAAGGTAAGGGTACATGTTGTACTAAATTATCATTTTCACCAACTATAGACAAGGTAAAAGCAGCTAAGATGTTTTCATAAATCCATTCACTAGCTTCCACCCTAGTTACTGGACGAGTGTAAATTCTAGTAAAAGCAAAAGCATATAAGAACACACTTAAAATAATTGAACCGACAAAAATATTGCTAAATACTGTTAATATGCGATTATCACGAATAAATCTAACCGATTTTATACTATCAAAATCTATATCAAGAATAGCAACTAATAACCATGCTCCTAAAATAACAAAAACAGAATATATAGGCAAAAAATATCTAATTGGTTTTACCCATTGTATTGAATACCATAAAAAAAAGGCTCCTCCCCATACAACAGGTATAATATGTCGATAATTCTTACCAATGTTTTGATAAATCTGTATACAAGCACAAGCAAAACCTAACCATACTATCAATCCTAAACTAGGTCCCATTCCCCACATTATCATATTGGTAAGAGGAAAAATAACAGGCTTTCTATCTGTCCACTGATGATTAGGCGGAAAGTCAATGTCACCCGACATTTGATTACTTATTTCAGCCATATTATTTAGCCACTGTTTATTTAGTGAAAAATTATATAAGTCTGGACCATCAAATGCATACGGCATTAATATACGAAAAACCAAAAGCGCTACAAAAACAGCACAACAAATTCTAATTATTCCTGATAAAAATATCTTTGCCTTAATATTTTTATATTTGATACTGTAAACCAATAAAGCTATTGGTAACAATAAAATCACCAATACTAGACTAATTTTAGAAGATATAGCTAGCCCATATATTACTCCGAAAATCAAGTAATGTTTGAAACGGTTTGATTCTGAAATATTTACAGCAACATATATAGAAACAACTGCAAAAAAATTAGCTAAAGAGTCTACAGTATAAAAATGAGCTTGCTGTATCAGAGCAACAGTACCTGCATAAAAAAAAGCCGCCAACAAACCAACTCTATAACCATATAGATTCTTACCTATAAAGTAAACAAACAATATGGCTAAAGAATCAGAAATAGCTGACAGCAATCTTCCTACGAGGTTTATTTCATTGTATCCAGTACCAAAAGCCACATCCCAAAATATCAATTCATTAACATACTGTATATCATATCCACTAATCATCTCAGAAAGATAACGCACCGCAATCACAGGCGCTGTACCATAAACAAAAAAACCAAAGCCTACATTGTATGGATTTAAAGTTGAATTCTCTGTATCAAAATATTCCTCGACACCAACACCAGTAGTACTCAAACTTGTAGAAACCATAGTTAAGAACCTTTCATCTGGATGCAGGTGTTGATTATCATCCCAATTCAAACCAATAATTCTAAAATACAATCCTATAGCCATACAAGCTATGATGACTATACATCTTCCAACCTTATTTATTTGAAATATTTGCATAAGGACCTTTATCATCTACTTAAATTCAGAAGATTACTAACCAAAATGATTTGGCTTTATTTAGCTACGACTAACATGTATGCCCCAACTTCTGGTAAATTTTCATCATAGTATTTCCTAAACAATTTATCAACAATCATCAAATTTTCTTTCGATTGTACAAGCACCCATTTTCCAAACAATATTTTAGATATCAATGATGGCAGCCCAAAATAATGTCCTATTTCAATTGCACGCAACGCATCCTTAGAACAGTAATAAACACAAGATTCTATAGTAAATCCATGTCGTTCCAATAATAGTTTCCACTTATGCTCACCATTATAATGATAGTGACGGGATATCTTGTTAAAAAATCTTATATACCAATTACTCAAACTATTAAATCTAAGGCTCCGCAAAACAGATCCTACCAGTAAGTATTCTGTAAAAAACTCAGTAGGCACTGTAAAGACAAATTGTGATCCTGGCTTTAAAACTCTCCTTATTTCGGATATAGTACGATTCAAGTCAGGAATATGCTCTAGAACCGAATTGCACAGAACACTACCAAAGTAGGAATCTGGAAATGGATACCCTTGATCATCTGTCTGTAAAACATGTCTGTAGCAGTTATATGTTTTAGCTTGCATAAGTGATCTTATGCTAATGTCAATTCCAATTGTGGAACCAGTACATAAAACATGTCCGCCAAAATGCCCATCACCACAACCCACATCCAATATTGGCCCATCCATATATAGTCTAGAAATCATCTTAGCTTCCATTGATCTTAGTAATCCTCGGAATGCCGGTAGAGTCTTGATATGTTTTACAAACATATCATCATCTGCAGATACAAACTCTAAATTAGCACTATTATCTGACATCATTACCATTCCTAACACGTCTAGACAACAAATCTGTAAATAATTTTTCGTACTTGTCCGCTACTAAATTCGGAGAGAATTGATACACAATCTCTTCATATTTCATATGACATTTCTTGTTGTTATCCAAAACATACTTTATACCTCTACTCAGATCATCTGCATCTTCAGGACGAACAATACACCCCATACCAGTCATCCGAACTGGAACTCTAACACCTGGCAAATTACTTGCTACAGTTGGAGTACCACACAGAGCGGCTTCTATTTGTACAAGACCAAATGACTCTGTACTATTTATACTAGGCAAAACTAAAACATCACAAGTCCTATAAAAACTGGTCATATCAAAACTATCCAAAGTACCCAAAAAAGTATAATAATCCTTAAACTTATCGAATTTAGGTTGTAATCTTTTATAATACTGACGTTCCCCTATTACATCATCTATTGGACCAGCATGTATCACCTTGAGTTTTGGATAACTCGCTATTAATTGTGGCAACGCATCTAATAGATACTCAATACCCTTATCTGCAGCTAACCTACTTGCAACTCCTATAATCGGATAATTATCACGAATTTGTTGTTTGTTAGCCCACGAACTAACCGATTCATTATCGATTCTATCTACTTCAACTGGTGGTAAAATATAATGAACTTTTTTCAAATAATTACTAAGTAATGGTGAGTTAATAGCAAAATCAGAAGTATAGGCACATATTGAATCAGCAAAGCAAGCTGCAACTCTATTACTAAAATCAACTAACCCATTTACAAGTCTATTCAAACCTTTTCCTGGCAACTTCAAATCACAATGATAAGTAAGAACTGAGGGTTTTCCAAAAATTCTACCTCTTAAGACTAGTCCACTTGCATCAAACTGTGGCAAATGTATACTAAGAACGTCATGACTTCTCACTAGTTTAGTAGCTACAATACCAAAAGTAGGCATAATTACACCTTTGCTAATTCTCATTACTACAGGAACCCTAACCACATTTACTCCATCAACTACTTCTTTACAGTCAAGTTTCGAGTCATACTGTGAAGTTAGAACAGTTACCTCATGTCCATGACCTACTAAAGCCCTAGCCAACCTTTCCACATAGATAGTAAGACCTGAAACATGCGGTCGATAATAAGTTAAAGCAATTAGAATTTTCACTATATTTCCATAAGAACCTTATTCAAGGCTACTCTTTCAAACAATAAATAATATATTTAAGCATTATTATACTTACTCAACATAATTGACACACTAAAAATGACAAGCTCTGAATAATGAACTACAATACATACTGTACGTGTATTTTCTTATCAAACAAACACATATTCAAAATCCCGTAATAACTATTGAGACTAACCTAATGACCACAAAACAAATCACACCTAAAAATGTATGGGAAGAAATGTTTGCCCTCACCAATAACAATCGTATTATATATAATTATAGTTGCTTAATGGATATGAGTGATTATGTAATAGTCACTGACTTGTTTCCAAAACCAGTACTAGAAGCATATAGCAACTGGAATATTGGGAAGAGTATTTCTCAAACTCAAAAAAGTTTGTTCTCTAACTTACGGGGAGGAGGACAAGGAGACTACAGACAAGATATAATTAGCAAAATAAACAACGTAATAAACGCACTAAACAAATTCCCATCCACAAAAAGAGCAGTAATTACTATACCAAACACAAGCAACCCGATACACTCAAATGATGATGACGCAAAATGTATGCGTGAAATTCACTTTAGAATACTCGATAATACTATACATGCTACTGTCTTTTTTCGAGCACAGGCTGCAATAATATTCCCCAAAAACATTCACTTTATTGGAACTTTAATGGAAGAGGTTCAGAATAGTCTTGATTCCACATTCCAAATTGGAAATCTGTACTACTTGACAAGTATTTTAGTAAGAGACAGACAATAAATAGAATTTAAATCTAGTGAGTATTTCGTAACACTGCACCATTTTCATCAGGACGAAATTCTGTAGGCCAAACAGTATATGCTGTATATTTAATTCCCTTCATATTACATCCTTTTAATATAGCTCCAGTTAAATCAGCACCACTTATATTAGCACCTTTTAAAACTGCATTAGTAAGATCAGCATTTTTAAGGTTTGCTCCGCTCAAATTAGCACCTATCAAATTAGAATGTTTTAATACAACTTCCTCCATGTTAGCTCCAATTAAATCAGAATCTTTTAAATCTGCTCCTTCCAAATTAGCCCTATACAACCACAAAGGTCTACGTCCCACATTCAACATAATCACAATTTCGGAATGACTTAATTTATCGTTATCATGCTTCTTCATACTATTCCTCTACAGATTTTTGTCTTCAGTACCCTGTCTTACTGCTCTAACAAATCTACCGGCCTGTAATGATAATTCATTTAAACTTTCACCCTCAAATTTTAATCCAATAATACCAAAAATTGCCATCTTAACAAAAACAATAAAATGTATAACGATCGCAAAAGCCAATGCAGTCTCTCTTTCTACTCCTAAAACAGCTAAAGCAGCTACAGCACTTGCCTCCCATAAACCGATGCTTGCTGGTACTGATGGTAAAGCAATACCTAATGCTAATAGCGCTGTCACAAAAACTGCACCAGAAAATTTTTGATCAGGAACAAAACCAATTAACAAATTATATGTAGAAAAGGCACTCAAAAACCAAATCACTCCACACCACACACAAGCCAAAATCAACCTTCTACCTCTCACTATATAGATAGCCTCAAAAAACCTAAGAAACAAGCCCAAAACATACTCCTTAATAATGGGATTTGCATTATTAAATATTTTCTCCATATACTGTACAAAACGATCACGCTTGTATGCAATAAAAAACAATATCAATATCATAAATACAACGCCTACAACAAGACTATTGAACAAAGTAGTAATCAGTCCGTGATTAGGTACCAAATGTAGAACAGCAAACAACATCAAAAAGACAGTAACAACATCTAGCATTCGCTCCAGTAAAGCAGTTGATAACGCCTGCATACCATTTACATCACTATTTCTCGTCGCTAAATAAACCCTTGCCAACTCGCCTATGCGCAACGGTAAAATATTGCTCAGGTAATAACTAATATTTGTAATCCAAAACAATCTGGTCCCGTCCAGCTTCTCTTCTAGAAGAACTCTCCATCTCATACCTCGTGCCCATAAAGATAATGTCTCTAATATAATAAATGGAATGAAGACCAGATAATTTATTCCAGATATCTGTCGCATTAATTCTTTTACATCTACACCTTGAAAAATAATAAAAACTGCAACTATACTGAATCCAACCCCTATTAAAATTTGCCATCTAGTACTCATACTATCAATTACCAGTCCTATATCTTATATATAATAAATCAGCTTCAAATTTACATTTATACTATTCCATATAATATACTATCTTGTCAAAAATATTACACGTGATCAAATCATATTTAATATAACAACAAACAAATAAATGATACATCATTATAATACTTTGGAGAACAACCATGACCACATCAATTACTCTATCACTAATAGCACTATTTGGTTTTGGATTGACAAATTTCTTTTGGAAATTTGCAACACCTCACAAACCTTATCAACCTAGTTATCTAATGGTTCAAGGAGCTACCTACTTAACCGTAATGGCCCTGATACACTTATATCAAAAACAACCTTTTACTCTTACATATAAACTAAGCAATATTGCGATTATTACTGGAATATGTGCATCTACTGGAGCTATTTGCACTTTTCTAGCATTGTCTTCAGGAGGAGAAGGAAGTCAAGTTTTCCCCATAGTAGGTCTAAACATGGTGGTAGCTACTATTCTATCGATAATATTTTTTAAGGAGCCAGTTAGCACACAAAAAATGTTAGGTCTAATTTTTGGGGTTGTATCAATAATTTTTCTCACCCGCTAATAATTTATTCAACCTAGTGTTTTACCTTTTATTTTAAACAATTAACACAACTCTTATAAGCATAAATTAACATATTCTCATAATAATCCAGTATACTTCACTAACAAATGTATAAATATATTTAGAGACAAAAAATACAAAATCTAATGAACGAAAAGCTTAGCGATCCATACACACAAACTCGCAGTATACAAAACCTTAAGCAACACAGAATAGCTATAATATTTTTCATATTAATAGCAACAATAGCACTTATGACATTTTCGCTAATTTTAGAAACAAACTACATAGCAATCGGATCAGCATCATGCCTACTAATAGTAAGTATATGCAACTACATTACTATTCAAAAACGTATTAATTCTGCTAGTACACGCATGTAAATGCTATGATAAACAACATTTATTTAGATCAAGGAGAAAAATAGTGCCTACAGTAATTCAAAAAAATATGTGTGAAGATTTCTGGGTATGGAAAGATGTATTTGACAGAGACGATATAACTAGATCCGAACATGGCATATCCCAATCAACAATTTACCAAAGTGGTGAAGAACCAAATACCTGCTACGTTGTTATGCAAATTGAAAGCATTTCAAAACTGCACTCATACAACGAAAAATTCCTCAGTACTGGGAAAAGTATAGAAGCAGGCATTATCACATCTGAAAATACAGTTTGCCATGATGTGACATAAAAATAAAGCTTAATTGCAAGGAGAAAATAGATATGGTAAAGCTACTCATAAAAGATATAGGAGAATTTTTTATAGAAAAAGAGACTAAATTAGTTTTAGCTATTCAAGACAACAACGGAGATATAAATCACGCATGTGGAGGAAATGCAAGGTGTACTACATGCAAAGTGAAGTTCATAGATGGAGAACCACAAAAATATACTCAAGCTGAGTATGACAAATTGTTGCAAGAAGACGCTATTGGAGAATATCGCCTATCATGTCAATGTACAGTAGATCATGATATGTCTGTAATTGTATTAGACAATCATTCTACATCCAACAGACCTGATCCAGGATCCAGGCCACATGATAACATAACACCTCCACCTACATGGATATCAAATAAAAAGTAACTACTGATTAAAATTTGTATTTCATAAAATTCATTACACTTTTATTAGTAATATCTACACTAACAATGACCCACCCAGGACTCGAACCTGGAACCAATTGATTAAGAGTCAACTGCTCTGCCAATTGAGCTAGTGGGCCTCGTTTAGCGAATTATAATCAGTCATACATTCCTGTCAATATACGATATACACATACATCATTCCAAAATA
>DBHI01000037.1:0-3293 GCA_002296125.1 Anaerolineales bacterium UBA832
AAAACCCACACTAGAAATATAAACTTGCTTTTCTTGATTCATCCTAAATCCAATTTTCTATTGAAACGAGCATATGTTGCATAGTCAATCATAGTTTTTCTAGTTAGATAACTCTTCGTTGTTGGCGCTAAATTTTGTACTAATGTTATATTGTCATTAACAGATAGATGGAAAGCATCGGAACCTGCTCCAGAACCAAAAGAAATCAACATAATCTTATCACCTGCAACTGCTACGTCAAGCACTGCAGTAAGACCTAATAATGATGATCCAGCATATACATTACCTATTTCATCTGCTAACAAACCTACTGACATCTGTTCCTCTGCAAATCCAAAAAGTTTACCAACTTGTCTAGGAAATTTGCTATTAGGTTGATGAAACACAACATGATCATAATCACTAGGAGAAGTATTCATTGCAGTCATAAGTTGTTGTCCACAACTCACTATATGCCTAAAATATGAAGGCTCACCAGTAAATCTTTGTCCATGTTCTGGATAAATCGCATGCTGTCTACGCCAAAAATCGGGTGTATCAGTTACAAATGAATTACTCCCTTCAATAACAACAACTGACTTTTCAGAACTACCCAATACAAAAGCAGCTCCACCTGAACCAGCTGTATATTCAAGCACATCTCCTGGCCTACTTTGAGCTGTATCCATACCAATCGCAATTGCATATTTAGACATTCCTGATCCTACAAAACCAATTCCCGCTTGCAATGCCTCTGTACCTGCTTTGCATGCAAATTGCCAATCAGCTGCCTGAGTATTTGGTACAGCACCAATTGCCTCCGCTACGATAGTGGAAGATGGTTTAACCGCATAAGGATGAGATTCAGAACCTATCCAAACAGCACCCAATTCCTGTGCGTCTATTCTACCCCTACTAATAGCATTACGCGCTGCTTCAATAGACATTGTTACTACATCTTCATCTATTCCAGCAACAGATTTTTCTTTCACAGGTAATCTGCTAGACTCAATCCCCCATGTACTAGCTATTTCAGATGTAGATACACGAAAACGTGGAATATACGAACCATATCCTACTATTCCAACAGACATTTTTGGTTTCATTACATTAGATTTATACATTGTCAAATCATTAGTCATAATATTAAAGAAAAATCACGGTAAAATTATCAGCTTAACAAGCGTTCAGCATATTTAACATTAACCTTTTTATCTGTTACCATTTGATCAGCAATAACATTAATTTGATCACCTTCTGCTCCAGCTGCTATAGCAACCTGCCTAGCATGCAATCCCATATGTCCTTTTTGTATACCTTCTGTAGACAAAGCTCTCAAAGATGCCAAATTCTGCGCCAATCCTACTGAGACAATTACTTCCGACAATTCTTTACTTGAAGCAACTCCAAGTATTTTTAAAGCTGCCTGTGCACCAGGATGAACTCGTGTAGCACCACCTATAATTCCAACAGCCATTGGCATTTCAATCTCTCCAACAAGATTTCCCTCTACACCAACGCTCCACTTTGACAAACTAGTATATGATCCCTGACGAGATGCATAGGCATGTGCGCCTGCTTCAATTGCACGCCAATCATTACCTGTGGCCATTACTACCGCATCAACACCATTCATGATGCCTTTGTTATGTGTTGAAGCACGATATGAATCAACTTCAGCAAATATAGATGCTTCAACAATACCATCACGCACTTTTTCACCATCATAAGTTCCAAAACTCAACACATTAGTTGGAATACTAACACACGCACGTGCTATACGACGATCAGCCAAATTAGACAAAATTCGCAAGTGCACTCTGCCTCCTATTAGGTCCTCAACAACTGGCTTCATATATTCTACAGCTGTATTAACAGCATTAGCTCCCATTGCATCACAAGTATCATAGATTACATGAATTATTAAGAAAGGACCAATAGTGGATTCTTGTACCAAACGTACCTCTAAATCACGTATTCCCCCTCCAACACTATTTAACATAGGATCTAAATCTTTCACACTGTCTAAGACAACATCCTTATTGGACATCAATATAGATTTTGCATTGTCAATATTCTCTAGATCAAGTACTTGCATTTGTCCAATCATTTCATTAGATGTAGTTTCAGCTTGAAATCCTCCTCCCATCCTTGCAAGTTTTGCAGCAAGACTTGCACCTGCAACTACTGATGCCTCTTCAATAACCATGGGTACCAAAACATCTCTCTCATTAATGAGAAAATTAGTGGCTATCCCAATAGGAAGACCATATAACCCAACCACGTTCTCTATCATATTGTTAGCATTATCTAGATCTAAACCTGATTTAATTGATGAAGTTAAGTCCATGTCATCTTCAAAACCAAGTTTCTTAAGCAAAATAGAAATTCGCTCATCAACATCCAAATCATAAAAATCTGGTATTCTAGACATATCTTTGTTTAAATCCATTATGAAATTATTATCCCAATAAATACAACAACTATTCCACAAACTCGATTTTTGTAATGATCTCAATATTTTACTGTCAAATAGCTTTCAAAAACTATCAATTATGCTAAATAATCACTGTTCATCTAGGTATTTTGACAATAATTCAATTGTTGTATAGTTTGACATACGAATACGAGAAAGTGTATAAACTGATTGAATAGTATGTTCCATACCGTATTCCGTAGTAACTGCTCCCCAAAATCCAAGAGCTTTCAAATAATCAATAACCTGTTGATCATACGCACCACTTGGATAACTAAAATATCGAGGCTGTATTCCAATATGAGCTTCTACTGTCTGCATGGAACCGAGAACTTGGTATTGCACCACTTCAAAAGGTCTATCTGAAAGCTGTACATGCATTTTACTATGTGGTTCTATCTTCCAACCCTTATCATACATACTATGGGCCATGTCCCAAGTCAGATATGATGGATGAGCCTCATCCATTAATTGAGTCAATACAAAAACAGTGCCTGTATAACCAAAAGCTTCCATAGATGGCAAAGCATATTCGTATAATCCTACATACCCGTCATCAAAACAAAAAATAATCGGTTTCTCTGGTAAATCAGACCCAACTGCAAGAAAATATGTCAAATCATACAAACTAATTGCAGTATAATCTTTAGCATGCAAATAAGCTAATTGTTGTCTAAATACACCAGGTTCTACAGTCAATCCTCTTCTTATATTATCTGCATCATCTGACAAAGGCTCAATGTAATGGTACATCAGAATTGGTACCCTAGCCGTCCTTTTATTTCCATATTTATCAGGAGTAGGTAACTGGGTGGGAGTCAATGTAGGAGATGGAGTC
>DBHI01000037.1:3625-10910 GCA_002296125.1 Anaerolineales bacterium UBA832
AATGTAGGAGATGGAGTCAATGTATTCGTTGGATTAATAACTTGCAAATCGGTACTTGTAACAATATTAGTCATTGTCATAGTGGGAATATTAGTATTGGTAGCAACTGCACTAGCAGTCATTTCAAGAACATCCGTCGATAACAACTTAACATTACTAGTTGCAGTTATATTACTTGTAACTTCTGTCAAAGCAACATCATTACTATAATATACTTCAGTAGTAGTCAAAGCTAAATGCCCACCTGTAGTCGTAGGAACAATGGTCATATTCACTTGACTGTCAACTGCTGATGATTCAGTATAAACCGGAAAATCTGTTATAACTAAATTGTCTGATCTTGTAGAAGTGAAAACCATTACCTGGTCTTCACATCCAGTGAGTAAGACAAATACAAATATCCATATGAATCTAAAACGATCACAAAACAAATTCAGAATCCTCACAAAACCCCTTGAACATAATCTGAACATTTTAAACTAAAAATCCCCGAATTACCGGGGATTAATCGATCAAATTATAAAAAACAATATATTATTACTCAGGAAGCATATCTGTTCTAAGTAAATAATCCAACCATATCCATAATATTGCAGCATATGACAAACACAAGAAAGTAAAATTATTAACTAATACATCAAAAACACCAAAATTCAAGTCAACCGCATATAATTCAACAGTTGTACCAAAAGCAGCTATGGTGCCATAACCGGCAGCCACACCTACAATAATGGAAACCGACCAAACTAATACCCTTTTGAATAACATATTGTTCCTCCACGTAGATATTGTAGATAGTAAAATTGTAATTTATCCAAAGATTATAGTCAAGGACTCATACTAATTATTCAATATAACTGTTAAAAAAGGTAAAAGAATTAATTCAAATTAAATTTATTCTTTTACCTTTTTTAACAGACGTGAAGTTTCTAAATAACTAAATATCGCTACCAAGATAAAACCAATGAAAAAAAATGCTAAGAATGGTGACATAGATGGAAATTTAGAGATAGATATAAATAAAGAAACAAACGCATATATTCCAAACAATATTTCCAAAAACACTAGGAGATAATTACTATTTGCATAAAATTCATTTTCTTCATTAGAAACATAACTGCTTTTTGGAGTACGAACAAAATCATCGCTCTTATATCCAAAAAGGGCTTCTATAACTGCTTTAGTATTGTTTACTGCTACTCCCAAACCTAATACCATTAACACTGGAAACCATACAAATCTCGAAAGACCATCCCTATATGCTGATATCTGAGCTACGGCATATAACAATGGTGGTCCAAAACCAGCAAAACCTAACCATGTTGGCAACAATTTGTCTGTATCAGCATATAACATGTAAGGAACAGTAGAAATCAGAAAACATAACATCATAGGATGCATAAGATATCCACCTAAATGCATAATAGCCTGATAACGTTGCCAAAAAGAAAACTTACTATGTCTGATTATATTTAATAAATGCTTACACAAACATTGTACTGAACCTTTAACCCACCTAAATTGTTGTGATTTAAATGATATTAATTCACTAGGTATTTCTGCAGGAGATACTATATCAAACAGATAACGAAAATCCCATCCCCTGATTTGTGCTCTATAAGACAGATCTAAATCCTCTGCAATAGTATCAGATTGCCAACCACCCGAATCAATAATACATTTCTTACGCCATACACCTGCAGAGCCATTAAAATTGAATAATAGATCGTTACGACTACGTGCAACTTGTTCTACAACTAGATGTCCATCCAGAGCAATTGTCTGAGCACGAGTCAGAAGATTATGAAATGGATTCAAATGCCCCCAACGTGTTTGAACCATCCCAACATCCTTAATGTTGAAGTAAGGAATTACTTTCTTCAGATAGTCAGGATTAGGCACAAAATCTGCATCAAAAATTGCAATGAATTCATCTTTTGATGCCAACAATCCTGCAGCTAGTGCTCCAGCCTTGTTCCCCAACCTATGCGATCTATGATAACACTCAATACTTATACCTTGCTGCTGATATAAACTTACCAAATCTCTTACTACATCTGTTGTTGAATCATTAGAATCATCTAAAATCTGTATAGTTATACATTGCCTTGGATAGTCTAGTTTTACCACACTCTCAATCAATCTTGCTACAACTGACAATTCGTTAAACAATGGAAGCTGAACAGTAACTTTGGGCCATTCCAAAGGAACGTCAACATCTTGATTGTTACGATCGCTTATTAAGAAAAGTAATGTCAAAATAAGCATATTTAATCCGTACAAAGATAAAACAAAAGAAGATACAAAAAATATTAAGATAAATATATTTAAAACAAACATAAAAATTAATCAACCAATAAATAATGATGCTATTAATTTATAAAATTGACTAGCATACCTTGCGCTGCTATTATGGATTGCGTTACAAATATCGAAGAAACAGTCTATCAATGAACACACCTACTAAATCAACACGTCAAATCAATAGACGTAAATTTTTTGCTAGTATAATAATACTGACTGTTCCACTATATTTGTTAGGGTTCATAATCTTACAAATTATCCCTGATAGTACGAAAAATGTACAGTTACCTACAGAAGTTCCACCTAAAGTCATAACCATCTTACCAAAAACCAACAACAAAGCACAATTTTCACCTATGCCATCAGAAATTACTATCAAATCAACAAGGACAAAACATACACAATCTTATTCTACAGACAATGTTATTATCCAACATGTCATTACACAAATTATTTTTGTTACCCCAATTGTAAGTCCTACTGTGTCGCCTACACTTATTCCAACAATTATTAAAACAAACACGTCAACACCAACTAATGTTCAATCTACAAGTACTTTAACTAGTACTAGTACAAGCACATCATATCCCAATAACACACAAATCCCATCACCTACTAGGGACAATACAAACAGCATTACTACTACTCCAACTCATACACCAAAAACTACTGATATAACTGCCACTAATACTCAAACAAGTACATCAAATGCAAATATTACTGTAACACCTACATTTACTGCATCATACACATCGACTGTAACAAGTACATATACTGACACACCTACTTATACAAACACACCCATAGATAACTTAGATAACAATACATCGACTACAACCCCTACGAAAACTCTGACAGCCACAACCACTCCAGAAACAAATAATTAACAAAAAACTGCACTCTAATTGTATATAGAGTACAGTTAACTGTTGACATATATTAACTATAAAATTTTTATGTGGTTAACCAATAATCTAAATTTATTATCATACACTTAGATTATTATCCATGAACTCTCCTAATAAAAATTAAGTCTCGAAACATTTCATAAACTCCAGACCAAAATTTAACCGTACTACCAGGTGAGTCTTTCCATACAACAGGGAGCTCCTTTATATCAAGTTTTGATTTCTTAGCCAAAAACAATATTTCCACATCAAACATAAATCGGTCGATCAGTGCCTGACTATATATAGGCTTAATCGAAACTGATTGAGCGGCTTTAAATCCGCATTGTGTGTCAGAAAATTCATTAAGGCCGACTATTGTATTTCGAACAAAATCAAATATAGTAGAAGCTAATCTACGATACATACTAGGTTGAACAATTATGTCAGAAGCTGGATGTGCACGTGATCCTAATACCAAATCTGCTCCTTGCTCTAATAATGGAAGTGCATTTTTTATTTCCCAGATAGGCGTAGAAAGATCAGCATCTATAAAAACAATAAATTGACCTACTGATTCCAATACTCCTGTACGTACAGCAAAACCTTTACCTCTATTTTGAGAATAATGAATACACTTAACACGCATATCATTGTCAGCAAAGTTTTCTATTATATTACTAGTAGCATCTTTACTTCCATCATCTACAACAATTAATTCCCATGAATAATTTTGATTGCCTTCAAGAAAACTTATTATTTCCTCCAAAGCAGATGTTATATAACTTTCTTCGTTATACACAGGTACAACAACAGATAATTGAATATTATCTGATGAATTTAATGTCATTATAACTTACCTAACTTGTCAGACAATGCATTACATACAACATGATTAACAATAAGATGACCATCCTCTTGATGACCTATATGTGAGCTAGGTATACGAATAACTAAATCTGATTCATTAGCTAAACTACCTCCTTGATCACCAGTAACACCAACTACTACACCTTCAAACTCATCATGAGCACATCTAACTGCACTCAATATATTTGGAGAATCACCACTAGTGGAAAAAGCCACTAGCATATCTTTATTATTCATTAGATTACGAAGAGGTTGAGTAAAAACGTAATCATACGAATCATCATTACCCCATGCAGTCACTAATGGCATATTATCAGTTAAAGCAATTGCTCGGAATCTTGGTTGACCTGATACTAACGTAAGCTTACATAAATCATTCATCATATGAGATGCTGTAGCAGCACTTCCACCATTACCTATAATAAAAACCTGCCGATCATCATACAAAACATCCCATAACAAATCTACAAAGCTTTGTAAATCAGACCGAGAAATTGATCCAATTGTAGTTTCTAACTCACTCAAATAATTTTCTATATAACTCATGATTTCACCTTTCAATAATATCCATTAATACATCTATTTCAATGTACTTCCACGAACTGTACCCAATTCACGCATATTAATCATAGCAGATGACACATAATCACCAAAATCAGGATGATTGTGTGCCCAGTTTATATATTCTTTTACACTAGTCTCTATAGTGGATTTTGGTTTCCAGCCTAATTCCCTTAGAGCATTTGTATTAGAGATTATATGCCTAGTATCACCAAATCTATATTCACCATTAGAAATAACCTGTATTGCATCATTACCTACAGCTTCTAACATAATATTACCAAACTCATTCACAGTAACCTGACGTCCCCCACCTACGTTATAGGAACAATAATCTGTTCGCTTATCCTCCAAAGCAATAATGTTAGCACAAGCTACATCTTTAACATTTACATAGTCTCTAATTTGTTTGCCATCTTCATAAGCTGTCAAATTATGACCTGATAGAGCCTGCATAGCAAAAATTCGTAATACACCAGAATAGGCATTCCTGAAAGATTGACGTGTTCCCTGTACAATTGAATAACGCATACCAACCGTAGGAATTTCATAACGTTTACCCAATACTAATCCAATCATTTCTTGAGAATATTTGCTCATGGAATATGAATTGTGAGGATTTACATGCATCTCATCAGTTTCATCTAATTCAAGCATATTATCACAATGTTCACACACTATATCCCATTGATGCATTTCTAGCTGACTATTAGACCTAGGATATGGGTATTGTATACCATGAACTTTGCATCGATATTTGCCTTCACCATAAATAGCTTGTGAAGATGCAACAATTATCTTACCAATAGACAAATTATGTTCAACTATAACCTCATAAAGATTAGCAGTACCTACTGTATTAACATGAAAAAATTTTGAAAAATCTGGTAAATAATCTTGATATGCAGCCAAATGAAAAACAGCATCAATATTGATTAAAGCAGATTCCCAAACAGCTTTGTCTCGAACATCACCCAATACAAACTCAACATCCTTAGAAAGATAGTCAGGTTTTATATTATCCAAATGAACTGGTGAAACCAAACTGTCCAACACACGAACATTGTAACCACGAGATAACAACAAATCAACTGTATGTGATCCAATAAAACCTGCTCCACCTGTAACTAAAACGTTTTTCATCATGACATGTTAGAATAAAGTGTAATGAACACTATATATACCCCAAATAACAAAATAAGGAAAGGGATTTTTCTAGACCGTGATGGTGTAATTAATCGTAACTACAACAATTATGTACAATCAACTCAATCAGTTCAAATAATACCTAAATCATTAGAAGCAATTGCTGAATTAACTCAATCTGAGTATGTAATTGTCATTGTAACCAATCAATCAGCAATTGGTAGAGGTATAATAAGTCAGAAAACCTCCGAAGAAATCAATTCGCACCTCTTAAATATTATACAAAACGCAAATGGAAGAATCGATGGAGTATATGTGTGTCCTCATCATCCACAAAAATTATGTAATTGTAGAAAACCAAAACCTGGAATGTTACTACAAGCTTCAAAGGATCTAAACATCAATCTAAACGAGTCTTGGTTAATTGGCGACGCAATATCCGACATACAAGCAGCATTATCTGTTAACGTTACACCCCTACTAGTCAAAACAGGCCGTGGCGCAGAACAATTCACACTATTGCAGAAAAACAACCTTGAAGATACACAAATATTTAACAATCTTTATGATGCAACAGAATATATACTGAAATCACAATCAAATTAGTAAATACCTATTCCTGTCCTTGCAACCTCAATACTATAAAGCTCAACATGATCCCGAATTGTTGTCGCAGTAGCATCACTAACTGGTAATCGAGCACCATCTCCAGTCAAATACATCACTGTCCATAAAGCATAATGACCTGGAGGTAGATCATTAGGCAGTACAAAAGCAACATTATGACGAATTAGATCTCCTGCTTTCCAACGATTTGTAGGCCAGAAACCTCCTACAGGTTCACTATCATTTTGAGCCTCAATCACACCCTTCGGACTCATCAAATATGTTCCCACTGTATATCTACCACCTACATTCTTTAAAGCTTGCCATTGTATAGACAAGTTCAAAATATTACCTGGTCTCACAAGTCCTGGTGGTGGATCAGCATCATAACCTGTCAATAAGATTTCATCACCAACAAAAGCATCCAACCTAAATTCAGGAGTTGTCTCCCTATTAGGAGCAGCTATACCTGAAAAACTTACTGTCCTAACATTTTCAGCATAGGTTCTTTTTTGTATAGCATGAAACTCAGAATTCATCCACCATTCCATTGATCTAATCGTATTTAGATGATATTCACCTGTTTCCATTACAAGGATCATAGTTGCATGTTGACGACCAAAATAGTCTACTGGGCTCCATGAATTTTTATTTAACAAATCCAATGGATTAACACGTGTATCAGGGAACACTTCATTGTCAGATATCAACTCATCAGGATTTAATTCGAGAGTATACCAAATGTCATCCCCTTTATAATAATTCAACATGTAATCAAAATATGTCCGATTATTAAGAAATATGACTGGATCTGGAAGAGAAGTATTTTCAATATCTAATCTCATCTCATGTAATGCATCGTTATTACCTTTATATCTTTGATCATAGTAGATACGACGTAATCCAAAAAA
>DBHI01000037.1:11312-23564 GCA_002296125.1 Anaerolineales bacterium UBA832
CCATATTTATTAATTCTGCCCAGTATCAAACCAAAACACGAAACTATTAGAGTAACCAAAATTGGAAATATCCAATCAGGTCCTGACAACTGATAATGTATCCATGCAAAATCAGGTAAAACACCATTAAGAAGCAATCTCCAATGACCAATGATTGGAGAAAAATATGTTGTCCACAAGGCTACTGTCCAAGAAGCTCCTGGTATTCCGGTAGAATCAAGAATATCATAATAAGATAAAGGGTTAACCCATATTGCTCCTATCTGAACAATGAAGCCAATGAATGACAATAACAATAAAGCATAATATATTCGAATAGAACGATTTACGCAAAAACACCTGTCGATAACAGGTGACAAAGAAATCATTGCTAAAGTAATCACAGGTAGAAGATAACGTGGACCCCAATTTGTCCCACCAAACCACAATTCACCTCGCACTAATGCATATACTATTACAAAAACACCTAATAATACCAACGGCCACAAAGTATCCGATTTCATATTGTTAGATACAAAGACAGGACCAATCAAAGCCAACAAAAGTACTGGAGAATGCCAAAACACTCCTTTACCTGGACTTAGAAGAAAACCATAAATTCCCGAAAGAGCTATATTGAAATGATCAAATACAAAAGTTAATCTCTCAAAAGGCTGAAAACGAAAAGTTCCTGCCTGAAGTACATCTGTATAAACATAGAATCCAACAAAAGCCATACCTATAACTACAAATAATGTAACAATAAGCTGCCAGTTTGCAATATTTGATTTCTGAATACGTGATTCTCCAATGAAAGGAATTATCATCAAAATTGGTAATCCAATCACACCTGATTCCTTTACCATAATACTTAAAAAACCACTAACAACAGCAAATACAAGCCACCTATGAGGTATTCTGTCAGAATTATGCAAAGCAATCCGCCACCTCAGTAATCCATAAGCACAAAGTAACAATGTCAATCCAGCTAAAGGTTCTCTAAAGTAATTCTTGGTATAAGGCCATGCCATTGTAGTAAAACCATATAGAAGAGTTATCCAAGTAGCAACAATACGTCGATAACCTAACCAACGAACATACATATAAAGTACTACACCCGATACTGCAGTAACAAGCATATTTAACAAAAGAACACTATGTGCAACTCCTACATTTGAAAATCTGTCAGCTATCCAAACAAATGGAACACTAAACAATGATTGTACTGGTTCAACATATGTATGACCAGGCCAATCTAAGTCAGCAGTCATATTCCTCATAACACTACCACGTCGCGCAAAACTTTCAGACGTATCAAACAAAAACAGTTCATCTGCAGATATAAAAGTTAATGAGGTTGTCAACCAGTAGGAAATGAACAACACACCAAATAGAACCCAAGCAGTTGTACGATCAACCAATGACCAAGTTAAACTAGTTTTTGCTTCAGCCATTTGATCCAACACCTAAGGGATCATTCAATGAATTAAGATTATTGCTATTTAACCAAATTTTATATAACACTTTTGCCATCTTTTTGCTATCTTGCACATCATTAACCACTATCCATGGCCCTTGAACATCATCTGTTGCAATAGCATGAGTAATCATATTAGCTACACCAAAATTATCCAACATATCTAGTGCTGCTTGAGGATTGGAATGTATCAAGACTCTTGGACATTTCACTCTAGTAAGAATTCTGTTTACTTCAGGTAACAAGAGAGTTGGTATTACGTTTTCCACAACATTCCCACCTATTATTATCAATTGTGTATCACGAAGATGATTCAATACTTCCGAACTAGCTGAAGAGGACTTATTTTCCATAACTGAACCAGTAAGATTAACTAATAATTCCCCACGAATTTTAAGGGCTGAATTAATTAATCCAGCAAATTCTCTTAGTCCAGCAGAAAATTGACTACCATATGATTTCATTATTCTCCTTACTGACCCAGGATGATTTGCTATAGCAACAACATAATCTTGCAAGAGAGACATATCTATTTCTCTCAAATTTTTATCTGATTTGTTGTCTGACTCAGTTACAGGAGTCACAATTATTGAAACAGATCTTGCCAACAGTGCAATTGCTTCAAGAGTACCGACAAATTCCTTACCACCACCTATTGCTGCCACCTGAATATCTGCATTAAGATTGTTGTCACTCACAGTATCCCAAATTAACTCGAATGCATAGATTAGTATGATACCCAAGACTAGCATGGCTATAGCCAATATCAAACTAACTTGTAAAGAAGCAACAAATACTACAACAGCAGCTATTAATCCGAAAATTCCACTAGCTACATAAAGTGCAGTAACTGTCCTACGATGACTTAATCCTAATTTAACCAAACGATGTGAAGTATGATCAATACCTCCCTGCCACCAAGGTTGTCCACGCCTAATTCGTGATACCACCACTAGTACAGTATCAAAAAATGGCACTCCCAACACTAATATTGGTACAATCCAAGTCTGAGCAGCAGTAATCTCAGGAAAAGACAATTTAATACCCAAAATAGCTAAAGATATTCCAAGTAACATAGATCCGGTATCACCCATAAAACTCACTGCTGGCTGATAATTGTAAAAAAGAAATCCGAGACAAGCTCCTAATAATGAAGCGGCCAAACTAGCTACTAATACTTGACCATTAATAATAGCTAACAACAAAAAAATTAATGCTGAAACTGCAGAAATACCAGCAGCTAATCCATCCATATTATCTTGCAGATTAATTGCATTAATAACAAACACTCCCCAGGCAATAGTTATCATAATGTTCATCCAACCAACAGTGAACAAATCAACACGCACGCCACCAAGAGATATAATCAACATTGCTATTATCTGACCAATAATTTTGCCCCTTGGTCCTAAATTAATGCGATCATCAATTAAACCAACAATCGTAATTAATGTGCCAGCAATTACAATAGCTGCCAATTCATGAAATTCTTTTCCACGACCAAAAATTAACAAACTAAAAATAATTGCTGCCCATATAGCAAGACCACCAAGAACTGGTACAGGAGATAAGTGAAATTTATGAGGGCTTGGTCTATCCATAATCCTCATTCTACGTGCCGTCATAAGAGTAATAGGAGTAGCTACAAAAGCAATCAAGCCTGCTACCAATGCAATCAAAGAATATCTCACTACAACTTCAGACAACATCAGTATGATCTCCTAATAAATTGTTATATAAATACATGGCATTATCAATCATGCCATCGACACTATGGTTATCAATCACATATTTTTGTGCATTATCAACAATATAATCATCAACTTCAAGAGCAATTCTTATAGTATCTGACAATACATTTGTATCATCAGTAGGAACCAAAAATCCAGTATGTTCATGTTGAATCATATCTGGAACACCTCCCACTTCAGTAGCAACAATTGGAATTCTAGCTGCCATTGCTTCAATAATTGCAAAGGGAGTACCTTCATTTAATGAAGTATTAACCAAAACATCTATATCAGCATAAATGATATCTAAATCACGTCTCCAGCCAGTAAACAATACTGAATCCTCAATTCCTAAAGCATCTACTAACTTGCGAAGCTTTGGTTCTAAAATACCGTCACCCACTATAACAAAATATCCCTCAAACCCATCCTGTAACATCTGATGAGCTGACTTTATAAAGTAATGATGGTTCTTAATCGGAACCAATCTACCTATGTTACCAACAATTGGCCAGTCTTTTGTTAGAGACAATTCGTCACGTAATTGACCACGCTTGATTGAACAATTCTTATAAATTGATAAATCCAAGCCTAATGACATAACTCGGATTTTTTCTGCTGGTGCGATATTGTGATTTATGAGTTCATCTCGCACTGAATCACTTACTGTCAAAATAACAGTACTCAATCTAGCTAGTAATCGTTCAACTAGAATGACAATCTTTGAAACACCTTTGCCCCAATAACCACTAAACACATGTCCATGAAAAGTATGTACTATTATCGGCACATTTGCCATTTTTGCGGCTACACGACCTAAAGCTCCTGCTTTAGCAGTATGAGTATGCACTATCATAGGTGACATATCAAGCATAAATCTCCATAGTCTTGCAAATGTGTACATATCTTTCCATAGTGACAGTTTAGGACCAAAATACTGAAACAAATAAAAGTCTAAATCATACTTGTCAGCTAAGTCAGTCATATCACCTTCAGTAAATGTAGTATGACCCGAAACCAATTTAGGCTCGAAATTCTCCTGATCCAACCTATCAAGTAATTGTGCTACATGCAAGGCAGGTCCACCTATATTCATTCGTGCAATAATATGTAAGATTCCAACTTTAGTCATCAATCAATTATTTGTATTTTTCTCATTACTTCTATACCAATCTATAGTTTGCATCAAACCATCAACAACGCTTGTCTCAGCTCTAAATTTAAGAACACTTAGAGCTTTATCGACACTTGCATAAGAATGCCTAATATCACCTGATCTAGCATCCTCATAAACAGGAGGAATGTTAACCCCTATAAGTTCATGTAAAGTGTCAACTAAATCATTTAGACTATTTCCCGAACCCATAGCAATATTAAAAATCTGACCAGATGCTTCATCATGCATGAGAGCATGTAAATTGGCATCTACTATATTACCTACATATGTAAAATCACGAGTCTGTTCACCATCACCGTATATTTTAGGACGATCACCTTTTAACAACGCATCTATAAATTTCGGGATTACAGCTGAATATTCTGAGTTTGGATCCTGTCTAGGTCCAAAAACATTGAAATAACGTAATGCAACTACCTCAAATCCATAAACTGTATGAAATGCCATACAATACTGTTCAGCGGCTAATTTGCTTACTCCATATGGAGACAATGGCGCAGGTAACATATCTTCCGTTTTTGGTTCACCTCCTCGAGCTTCACCATAAATGGAAGATGAACTAGCATACGTCATTCTACGTACATTGGAATCTCTGCTTGCAACCAACATATTTAAAGTAGCAATCACACCTGCCTGATTATTTCCAATAGGATCGTCTATTGAACGTGGGACACTAGGAATAGCTGCTTGATGAATAACATAATCTACACCATCAACAATTGTACGAGCATAATCCAATTCCGACAGATCTCCTTCAACAATTTCAATAGATTCACTTATTGCATCAAGATTTTCTAATTTCCCAGTAGAGAAATTGTCCGCAACACGTACATCTTTACCTTGCGACACAAGTGATGACACAATGTTCGAACCAATAAAACCTGCTCCACCCGTTACAAGATATTTCAAATCTGCACCTTTTCTACAATTATATTATTCATATTATATCTATAAACTATATCTATAAACTTTTCTAGTAATATCAATTAGAGCAACTCACTTTGCTATCTAAAAGTGATCCATATGTATCCTCAATATTGTCAACCATGCTTTTTACAGAAAACTTATTTTCTACTCTTATTTTTCCGTTCTGACCAAATGTTAACATTTGATTAGGAGAAGACAATATATCCAGTATTCTACTAGAAATTTCTTTCATATCTTTCGATTTTACTAACCAACCTGTTTCACCATGTACGACAACTTCAGGTATACCACCCACTTTTGTAGCTACAATTGGTAATGACTGTGACATAGCTTCTAACAACACTAGACCAAATCCTTCCCATTCAGAAGTCATCACAAATAAATCTGCATTAGACAATATTCGAAGTACATCAGTACGCCATCCAGCAAATCTCACATTCCGTACTAAATCTAAATTCTCCACCATGTTTTCAAGCGACGCTCTTAAAGGACCATCACCTAACAATAACAAAGATGTATCCGGCAATTGATCAACTACAGATCTAAATGCCTGCAGCAACCATTTATGACCTTTTTGATCAGCGAGACGAGCTACGCAGACTAATATTGAACCTTTAGGTAAACAAAACTCTGAACGCAAATTACAATGATCTGGAGAACCCAAAGATTCAATACATAAACCATAATGAATCGTAGATATATTTTCAGGTAATACCTTTTCTACATTCATAGTATATTCACGCACTCTTTCTGAAATAGCAATAAATTGACTGGTAAATCTATTGACCAATCGCAAAACAACGATTAAGGGCCAACCTTTTCGGAATGGATCATCATTATGGCGAGAAGAAACTATAATAGGCACACGCCCAAAATAAGCAGCTATAGAACCATAAAGATCTGCATGTAACAAATGTGTATGTACAATTGTAGGAGATAACAAACGCAACTTGTACCACAACTTGAAAATCAACGATATATCCAAATGACCATTAATTTGCATCTCTTCATTATGAATACCAACTTCATCTAGTTCACTACAAAATTGTTGAGACAATCCATTAGGTTCAGAAAGTACTATTACAGAGATGTCAAATTTTTCTTTATCTAACTTAGGTAACATAGTTATTAAATGCCTTTCCGCACCTGCAATACCTGTGACTTTAATAATATGTATAATCTTCGTAATCATAAAAAATACAATTGTAACGCACTAAATACAATAACAACTAATTTTTTAATAAACTATATATATGTTTTCCCAAATCCCTAAAAACACATGCTGACATAAGCAAATACAGTGACATTACTGGAAAGATATAACGAGGAATTATAGTCAACAAACTATAGACAATAGTAAAATAAAAAATAATTATAGGGAAAATCATCCAAACAACTACTAGATGTCTTTCTTTGTACATATAAAAAAATGATGCCAAAATAGATCCAAAATGAAAACAATAAATCCATAATTTGGGTAACAAAGAAGGTTGTCTGAATATCTCCTGCAATGTCGATCTTGAATCATCAAAAACAAGATTCTTGATACTTGTTGTACCAAAAACTTCACCTACAGAAACAGTACCAAAAGGTTGCATATAAGCTTCAGCTAATCTGACAGAACGAAGAGACAAAAAACCAACAGGATCATTCATGATAATATCAAATGCGTCCTCCACATATCTATATCGATCTGCACCTCCATCGCCTATACGTAAATCATTTATCTCATCCATCATTTCATACTTTCTTAAGGATCTACCATCTCCTTGAGCACCCATCCAAAAATGAGCTGCTCCTCCATGAGCTATAGTGGGATTCCCAAATATAATCCAATTACGAATAACCCATGGTAAAACTACCATAATAAAACCGGTCAAAAATAGTAAACACGATTTCCAAATATTTATTCGATTTCTTTGAAAAAACATTACAAAAACAAAAACAACAGGTAAATACTGAACGACACCTCTAGTCAAAGTAGTAATACCTAGTACAACACCAAATATGACCCACCATTTTCTTGTGTTTCTCTCAATAGCTAACATATATAACCATATATTTATAAGTAATAAGAAACTCAGAAGAGTCTCGGTCGATATTGATCCACTCTCAACTATAAAACGCAAATCCAACGCAATTAAACCGGCAGCAACCAATCCTACTTCTGTTCCTACCCATCTCCTTCCTAAATCAAACATCAATAGTGAAAACCCAACACCCATAAATGCCTGACCTACTCTAGCAACCAAAATTACATCTTCAACACCAAATAATATTTGAACAAATGCCAAATATAAAGGATATACAGGTCCCACAACAGCAATTGGTTCACCATAAGTCAATCCTAAACCTCTTGCTAGCTGATCTCCCAAATGTAAATAGAATGGACCATCACCACCTTCTAAATCTGGAGACGTATCGACAATTAACACCCAAAACAACCTTAAAAACAATGTTACTATTAAAATAAAACATAATTTTCTTTTAGATTTTTTACTCATGAAATTTAAATCTCACACTAAAGCACAATTACTTAGGATCAGAATCACGTTTTATTTTTGATTCTATTTGCTCGATCCGTTCAGTCAATATACCAATGTGTTGAGCAGCGGTTCTAGATCTACGTGTCAATTGTGTTATTACCGCTGAAAAATAAAGTAGAATTACTAGCAATCCTACAAATCCTGTAACAAACAATGCTGATGGAGCATAATAGATACCAAGGACTGGAGCAATCCTATCTAATGCGGGACGCGCTACAGCTAGCACTAAAATAATCACTGCTAAACCCAACCATAACAATGAATATTTCTCAGCAAGTGCTCTACGTCTAACCATCTCCAGTACAAGTATTAGCAATCCCAAAGCCGCAACAATCACAAATAATGTAAGTCTGTCAGAAATCATTTGTTTTATCCTCCAAATTCGGCGCTCTCCGCAACGACAAAATAGTCACTGCCAAAATAACTTTAATCATATAATATGCCGACCAAAAAGGTGTAATAGAACTTTTACCACCATAACGCTGATTCATACTTACTGGGACCTCTGAGGTATTAATTCCTATCTTATTAAAAGTCACCAGTGACTCAGGCTCAGGATAGTCAGAAGGATAACTACTTGCGCATACCTGAATAGCTCGACGATTACTCGCTCGAAACCCCGAAGTAGTATCTGTCAAACGTTTTTTACATAAAATAGAAATATATTTAGCCAATATTCTAATACCTAATAGACGTGCTATAGGAGTAACATAACCTAGATTGATCAAATATCTTGAACCAATTACTACATCTGAATCACTATTTAACAAATGATCTAACAGAACTCCAATTTCTTGAGGGTCATGTTGACCATCACCATCAACCTGAACAGCTACATCATATTTACCATTATGAGCTATCATAAAACCTGTTTGAACTGCAGCACCTATACCCAAATTGTAAGGTAGAGAAATTACTTTAGCACCAGAACCTGCAGCAACTGACAATGTAGAATCTTTGGATCCATCATTAATCACAATAATGTCTGCCTCAGGTAAAGATTGATTAACACTCTTTACCACCATTGAAATGCTAACCTGCTCATTATATGCTGGAATTATTACTAATATTTTAAGATCGCTTCTTGATTTCACTAAATACACACTATTATATATGTCTATTAAAAGCACTATTTGAACAAATAACATCTTCTACCTGATTAAAACGAGCATCCCAAGAAAACTCTTTCAAAAATTTCTGTCTCATTTCTACTTCAGCTTCAGTAAAAGCATCTCCTTGATTTTTCGATGCCAAATGATCAGTAATTGCATCTACAAATTCCTGAGGAGTACGGCTCAAAGAAACAAGTTGTTCAAACTCTCTTGCTGCTGGCATATCTACTGAAACAATCGGCTTGCCCGAAGCAATATATTCATACAACTTAATTGGACTAACTGAATCAGACAATTTGTCTAATTTGAACGGATTAATACATACATCAAAACCAGCTACAAAATGAGGAATCTCCATATATGGTCTCTTACCAATAAAATGTACATTGTCTAAGTTACGTACTAAATCAACTCGAGCCAATGGTTCAATAGGACCTACAAACACAAATGTCCATTCAGGATGTTGTCGTGCAGCATGTTTAATCAATTCAAAATCTATCCAATACTGAATCCAACCATGAAATCCAATAATAGGTCTGGGTAAATCAACAATCTCACTAGAGACAGTTATTGTATCTTCAGGTATAACAGAAAAAATACTCAAGTCAGCTCCATTAGGTATTACAGCTAAACTATCACACCATTCTGACTTCTCCAATTTTAGATTAGGATGAGTAACGATTACTTGATCAACCATATTTAATTGCTTAGATTCTAAAAATCTAATTGTCTTTGAATTAATTAAACCGCGAGTCTCTGTAAAGTCATCCACGCATTCATAAACTACAAAAGATTCATTTAGTCTCCCTATCAATCCTACTGCATGTGGCGTATACAACCACAGTATTATATTTTCAAAACCAATTTTACGTAGAGCCCATACTATAATTGGTGCTAATATCCAATTATTTAGAGCATTAATCTTAGTAAAAACTTGAAAAAATGGTAGGACTATTGGTAGTGTAAAAACCCATAAGTTATCCTGAACAATTCTTGGACCAGTTAACCACTGAAATAAACGTTTGTACTGATTCCTAATATCTACTATCCATCCTAACAAATGCATTTGTTGCTCAACATACAAAACTCTATTACCCTGTTTTGCAAACATGTTAGCCCAATGATGTTTTCTAGTGGGTAAAGCATCCCAATCTTGTGTTGACAGTATAAGAATATTCTTGTCTGTAATCATGTCCTATATAAACAAATCAATATTTGATAAAACTAGACAGAAGGTATTTGTACTACCTTACCAGTAGAGATAGATTCCAAAGCTGCTTCTGCACAAAATGTTGCTCTCAATCCATCCAATGCATTTACACCCAATTTTTGCTCCCCTTTTACGGCACACAAGAAATTATCCAATAGCTCTAAATGCCCCTTATGAGCCACAGTACTCTTTCTTGAATTTCCAGGCAAATTATATAATTGCAATGATCTATAATCATCTATTACTCCTACACCACCACCTGCAAATAATTCAATATATTCCTTAGAAAGTTGATCGTTACCTAATCCCGTGTAAATCAACGAACCAACGCTACCATCAGCATATTTCAACAATATTGAAAAATCATCTAGAGAATTAGATAAAGATTGAGCAACTAATGTAACAGGTTCAGAATCCAAAATCCACGACATGAAATCAAAGAAATGACATCCTTCTCCAACCAAGCGTCCACCACCTATTTCGGAATCAAGCAACCAATGTGAATCTGGTAGTCCACCTGCATTTACTCGATAAACAATCTGTTTAGGACTATTAATATTCGCAATACTACTACGTAAATCTATAGCATAACTACTGAAACGTCGATTAAAACCTACACTGCATAAAACCTGTGATTTTTCAACCGCCTCCAAAACAGCGTAACATTCATCTTTATTCAAACCTAAAGGTTTTTCGACAAAAACATGCTTTCCTGCTAAAACTGCTTCAACACATTGTTTACTATGCATATTATGACGAGTAGTAATCATGACTGCATCTATAGATTCGGTCTTCAAAAGAGAAGACATATCTGTAGATGCCAGATCAGCTCCTAGTTTTTCCGCTGACTGTCTAGCACTGCTACCAGTAGCTGCAACTACTCCTTTTACAAAAACTTTGCTAGACAATTTCTTTAGATTATTAAAATGCACGGCTCTAGCAAAATGCCCTGGTCCCACTAAAATTAATTTCACTTGTTGTTTAAATGGTTTTTTTCGATCTGGCAATCTCCATACCCTAGAATCTTCATTATTAACATAAGTATCAGGATATCTCAGTAATACACCAATAATTTCAGGATTTCCACCAGTAGCTTCATCATATGCAACTGATGCCTGATCAACTGAATGCTCTGAACTGATTAATGACTGTACCCTAACTGCACCAGATTCTAAAAGGTGTAAAAATTCACTCAAATTTCCAGTTTCAGTCCATCTAACGTATCCTAATGGATACTTAATACCTTTCTCCTCATATTCAGTATCATAACGACCTGGGCCATAAGAACGAGAAATACGCAAGTCAATCTCCTTTCGATAATATTCCTCACGCTTTAGATCCAAACCAACAGCACCAACTACCACAACCCGTCCCCTTTCTCTACACATCTCAAAAGCATCATTCACTGGTTGAGAAGATTCTGTAGAAGCACACACAATCACTGCATCTGCACCAGCACCATCTGTGAGATCCATCACAGATCTAACCACATTGTCCTTACTCATCTGCAACACATTAACAAATCCCAGCTCATTTGCAAATCTTAATCTTTCCTCATATAAATCAACACAAATTACTTTACATCCACTAGAACGAAGAATTTGTGCAGTCAATAATCCTATCAAACCAGTACCCATTACAACAACTATTTCACCAAAAGTAAGATCTGCACGTCGAACACCTTGTATAGCTATGGCACCTACAGTAGTAAAACAAGCATCTCTCATTGAAACGCCTTGTGGAACTTTTGCCAAAAGATTTGTAGGAATAGATACAAGTTCAGCATGGTTCGCATAACCTGCCCCTGCACAAGCCACTTTGTCACCTACATCAAACCCTCTAACACCTTCACCGACACTTATAACATGACCAGCTGAACTATATCCCAACGGATACCAAGTTTGTGACATATCTCGAACTATTGTTGCTGCACTTCTTACTCCTTGACCAGCTACGATTTTTAAAGCCCGTTGTACAAGATCTGGCCTTTTTAAAGCAGTGCCTAAAAGGCTCCCTCCGCCAGATAATGCCATAGCTTCAGTACCTGTAGAAATTAAAGATGAAGAATTTTGCACCAAAACATGTCCTGGCTGC